>JAGIAB010000028.1 GCA_017745135.1 Flavisolibacter sp. | reverse complement strand
GCATTCTAACCAACTGAACTACCGATCCTTTTCCGTTGGGGCAGCAAAAATAGGAGAGAAAATTATTCAACCCAAAACAAACTGTTTTCTTTTCTGAATAGTTTGCAAATAAATGTTTCGAAATACCCTGAACGGCCTTAGCTTATTTGCTTAAACGGTATCACTTTCCCGTCTTCAAAAAGTTTTTTGATGGGAGTGGGTTCAGGACTGATCCTTTCAGTTGGCCCCAGTAATCTTACCTCTGCTTCCTTTTGTTCTTTAATACGAACATACGTTTCATAACGTTCCTGCCTGAACTGCTCCAACTTTTCCATAATGCCATAGTGTGTAACCAAACCTTTGAATTTACCGTATTTTCCGCTTTTGGCTAATTCAAAAAATACAATCAGGTCTTCCATGCTCAACTGGTCTTCGTCGGCGGTCAGGATAAGATCGCAGGCGGCCACAGAAATTTTTGTTTCTGTAAGCTTCTTGCTTTTTGGCAGTGCAATGGAATAACAGAATTCAGTAAGAACCATTTTAATCAGGCGGTGCATTCTTTTCAAACCATATTCGTTGATCAATCCCGGAATTCTTTCTGAAAGAGGAATGGAAAGCAAGGCTTCAAAATTGGCGCCATTGGCAGTGGAATATTGTTGCAAAGCCAAAGTTGCAATCAACTCATACTCCAGCGAACGGGTAAAGTGCTTCCTGCTCTTTCTTGCCTGCTCAAGTGATATGATGTTATTATTATGATCCATTTTGTTTCTCCTTTTTTTGAGGCGTCAATCGTTTGACTCAATTCGTGTAATTCGTGATGAAAAATTCGTGTAATGCAATTCACATCTCACGTTTGCCGTTTCACGTTTCTCGTTTGACGTTTCCCGTCCTCAGCTTGCTTTTGCGTATTTAATACTCATCAGCTTCAGGCGCTGATATAAACTTCCAATCACTAAAGCTGCATTGTCATCCTGCAATTCAACCTGGTGCCATTGTTCATCGCTATCCATTACAAACAATTCATCTTTTGGACTAACACATACAGCCCATGCATTGAAAGGAAAACTGTGCGGGGTAATTTTTACTTCCACAGCAGTATCGAAATACAGGAACTCATGTCCTGCTAAATATTTTACAATATCAACGCACTCCTGGAAAATTGTTTTTATCATTTTGATAAGGTTATTCTGTAAGTCGATTTAGATGTCTTCAGTGGTCCTTCCAGCACTTCTCCTGTTTCGGGATCAACAGCCATTCTTCCGGGTCCCAGCTTACGCAGTTTTTCTTCCACAGCCTTTCTTTGGTCCGTCAACATTTTTATTTGTTGATCAAGTTCTTTCCATTCACCATTGCCTGAGTAATCATAGCTTACACCTGCTTCGCAGATTTCTATTCTTGCTCCTGAATTGGTGGTTAATCTTCCCCGGTGTTTCGTCAACTCGTCTCTTAAAAAATCAACAAAGCGTTCATCCTTTCTTACATTCTTTACAAATTCTTCCATAGCGGCTAAGGCTTCCGCCACTTCAAAAACATTCCCTTGTTCTAATACAGTGCTCACCGATTGGTCGGCCAGTTCGGCAATCTGTTTTTTACTCAGTCCTTCTTTAATGGAAGGCAATGTTTCGTTATGCTGCACTAAGGGTTTTGCCATTGATTTGATTTCTTCGGTTAGAAATTAATTGTTGTAACAGTGGATTGGAATCTACTTCGGCTTTATTTTTTTGATACAACTCCACTAGCTCTTTTTGAGTCACACAATTGTCAACCTTGTTGTACCATTCGCTTCCTGGTTTGATATTGAAGTCTTCTTCACCCAGCTCACACCAGGCTGCAATTACTTCACCTGTTTTTTCAGAAGGGACAAAGGCCGGTTTACCCATGAACAATTGTGTTCTGTCCTTTGATGCAGTGGCGTTGTGTTGTGTATCCAATTCAAGGTTGATCGTCAACTCGTATTCAAATCCTTCGCGGGTAATTTCTTTCAGTCCGCCTTTCTCAATCCTGATCTTGTTGCCGTCTTTGATCATTTCATAATCCTGCTTTCTTCTTACGGTTGTAATAATGTGTGATGGACTATGAAGAATGGCTTCAATAAATGCCTGGTGACGCGGCGTTACTTTCGCCCAATCCTGGTATTTGCCACCTAAGGATTCAACGATCTCCAGACATCCGCCTTTGCCATCCCATTCGTGAGAAATCGAATCAATGATAATTACTTCCATTCCGGCTTTTTCACAACTCTTAATTGCTTCGATGTAGCGTTCAGGAGTAAATGGTGCGGTTAATGAAAGGACATTAAAATCGCCAAGATGGGCATACAAATCGGCACTGCCGTTTTCGGTATCAATGATGGCTACCTTACTTAAATCGCCAATCAAACCTTTTGCTACCAAAATGGCGCTGTAGGTTTTACCTCCGCCGGAAACTGCTGAAAGTCCCAAACGGATCTTTGCTTTTTTGCGTGTTGCTTTTCTTAATTGCATTGTTTATCGTGTTTAATCGTACTCAAATTGTGAATGGTCAATTGATAGTTCACCGGTTGTTTAGTATTGTATTACTGCAAGAATTATAATCGGAAGGGTTTAGGTTAGATTTTTATGTAGCCAGCTTAATTACTACTATCATCTTTCGTTGTGTCACTCACTTGTACGTTCTCCAATTCTATTCAACATATTCGCGACTAACTATCAAAATGAAAAGTCATTTATAAGAAAACTCCAATTGCCGTTTCTCTTTTGCCGTTTGCTAACTACGCCGCCCTGTTGGAACGATGCTCAAACTCTTTTGCAAAAAACCGTATAGCCGCTTCCACTACATCATCCATCGCACCGGTTACTTCCAATACTGGTTTGATGTCCGTTCCGTTCCATTTTACAAAATCAATATCCACGGAGTAGCGTTCAAAAATATCCAGCACCGAAGCGGAAGGATCAAAATAACCAACACCTTCAACCACCAGGTCTCCAACATGCTCCGTCACTATTTTCAGATCACGAACCACTTTATGCTTTAGCGGATAGTGGAATGTGAATTCTTTGTGTATTCTCATGGTTGTGTTTTGTGAATTTTTCAATTAACTTTGTGAAGTATAAAGATACTAAAATTCACATTATCCACATAAATTTCACATTTTGACTCACAAATTTTTAACACTATGCTGGACGCTTATAAACTCATAGAAATCAGGAAGTCTTTAGGGCTGAGCCAGGAAAATTTTGCTCGTAAAATTGGCTACAGTAGAGAAGTGGTGAGCAAAGTAGAGAATGGTAAAATGGAACCCTCCAAATGGTTTGTTGAGGCCGTTCTAAAGTTTCAAAACGACTATAATTTCCTGCATTCTGGCTCTGATGTGAAAATTTTGGGCAAATTTTCACATGAGCCTAAAAAAATCAGCCAACCTTTTTACAAACAAATCCAAATTCTAAAAAATCATCCTTCTGAATATTTAGTTCCTCTTGTTGGTATTAAAGCCCAGGCAGGTTATGTAAAAGGTTTTGAACAAACTGATTTTATTGAAACGCTTCAAAAATATTCTTTGCCTCCGGGCGTCAATCCAAAAGGTTTGGAGTGGAGTTATTTTGAAGTGGATGGCGATAGTATGGAACCGACTTTATCGGCAGGTGATATTTTGCTTACATCTTTACTGCCGCATGAAGATTGGAATGAGATCAAAAATTTTTGTGTGTATGTCATTCTTACCGATGAACAATTACTCGTAAAAAGAATTTATCGCAAAAATGAAAATGAGTGGATTTTAATCAGCGATAATTTCGAAACCAATCCGCAGGTTTCCATCAACCTTTCCAAAATAAAGCAGGTGTGGACGTTGAGGCGACATATTCGTTCCAAGGTGCCCCAGATGAAAGAAGTGAAGATCATTGCATAGTTGTTTGCCTACTGCAAACCGCCTGTTTATTTTGTTTGATGCAAGAAAATTCGCTCGTAGGACAAATACAAAAATTATTTCTCAATCAACTGCTTGTGCAATTGCTGATAAGCAATACTCAAAAAGTTGGGAATGATATGAGCATAGGTCCAGGTGATCTTGTCCGGATCATTTAATTGTTCTACCATGTTCCTCCATTTTTCCTCGCCATGGTTTTCAATAACGGTTTGCTTTTTTTCTTCGGTTTGCAGGTACATATTCATGCCAGCTGCATCGGCTTCAGGGTGGAATTGCGTACCTATCATGTACTCGTTAAAACGCATGCCCATAATAGCTTGTTCGTAAGGCACATGCGGACGATATTTCTCAATGCACAAAATTTTTGCTCCCATATTGTTGATGGTTTCAAAATCGGGAGTAGTGATCTGGTAATCCCGGCTGTCAACAACATAAAATGGATCATTTAACCCGAAGAAAACACGATCCTGTTGTCCCTCATGAGTTATATGCACAGGAAAAACGCCAAGCGCCGGTTTCCTTCTTTTACTTACTAAACCAATGCCATACTTACGGCAAACAACCTGGAAGGAATGACAGATAAGGAAGATGTGCTTCTTATTCAAATTGTTTGCATCGTTATTCCAGTTCTCTACCCCGGAAAGCCAGTTAAAATAAGCAGCTTCCCACTCGCTGCCTTCACTGTCTAAAGGACTGCCCGGCCCACCGCTTGAAATGTACACGTCATAAGAAAGATCGGGCACCTGTTTGTGCTGCCGAATCTCAAATTCATCAAAACTCACAGGTATGGAATGAAATTCACTCCACTCATTAACAAGCTGGCGCAGACAACGCATGCCCTCGTTGGGCTGGCCTTCATAGAGATCTAAAATAGCTATACGTAACATAATAAAGGGTTGCAAACTTACAATAAATTAATAGCAGAAGTGCTTGCAAACCCTTTGCCATGGAGCTTTTAACGGAAGCTTATCCTTATTTCAGGAAGCTCTGGCTTAATACATCAAACATTTTTTGGGCAACGAAAATATTGCCGGTTGTATTCAGGTGAACACCGTCAGTAGTGAGTATACCGCGGTCTTTGTTATCGGGATTGTTGGCTTTTGAATATTTAGTAAATGCCTGCCTCAGGTCAATAACAGGGCAATTATTGTCTTTTGCAATTTTACGAACAAGTGCTGCATAAGCATTTAGCTCACCTTCTAATGGATTGGTGAAATCATTCTTTTCTCCGATGGCTGCAGGCGTACAGAGAAATACAGAAATATTATCGGCTTTCAGTTTTTTGATGATGGCATTATAGAAACGTTCAAACCTGTCGGCATCTGTACCGGTGCCGGAAGTTCTTTTATGCCAAACGTCATTTACCCCAATAAAGATGACTACTGCATCGGGCTTCTTTGCCAGTACATCGCTATCCATGCGTAAATACAGATCGTAAACTTTATGGCCGCTGATGCCTGCCCCGATTGTTTCGTATTTAGAAGCCAGTCCTTTTTGATTTAGAATGGAATCAAACTTTTTAATGTAACCATTCGGTCCGGCTCCTTGTTGCGTGATGGAATCACCGAAGAATACGATCTTCTTTTGGGTTTGCATGGTGGTAAAACTGAAAATGATTGCAGATAGAATCAGTATGATCAAACTTGTTTTCTTCATGAGATTTATTTTTTCTGGTAAACTTTTTCTCCGTTAATGTAAGTTGCTAAAACAGATGTGTTCAGAATTTCTTTTGCATCAATGGTCATGATGTCTTTATCTAAAATAATGAAGTCGGCAAACTTTCCTTTTTCCAAAGAACCTTTTTCTTTTTCTTCAAAATTGGCTTTGGCTGCCCAGATGGTCATGCCACGTAAGGCCTCTTCTCTTGTTAAGGCATTTTCCGGTTGGTAACCACCGGTAGGATATTCTTTTGAATCTGTTCTGAAAATGGCTGAATGGAATGTTTTAAAAGGAGAGATGTCTTCAACCGGGAAGTCGGTGCCTAAGGGAATCCATTTGTTTTCATTCAACAATTGCTTATAAGCATAAGCGCTTTTTACCCGTTGTGGTCCTAACCGGTCGCCGGCCCAATACATATCAGATGTGGCATGTGTTGGTTGAACGGATGGAATAACGTTGTATTTGCCAAACAAATTGAAATCATTTTGATCAACTACCTGTGCATGTTCAATTCTCCAGCGGAGATCATTGTTGCCTTTCAGATATTTTGCGTAAGTGTTTAAGATGGTTCTGTTGCCTGAGTCTCCAATAGCATGTGTGCACATTTGATAACCGAGATTACGAATGACCTGCGCCACAGAATCAAAATGTTGTTGTGAACTTAAAAGAAATCCGTAATGCCCTGGCTGGTCGCTATACGGTTCTAACAAACAGGCACCCCTTGATCCCAGGGCTCCGTCGGCATATACTTTGAACGAACGGACATTCAAACGATCCGTTTTTAATTTGCCATTCTTTTTTGCCCAATCATAATTTGATTTTTCATCACTAAGCATGATGTACATCCGCATTTTCAATTCACCGCTGTTTTGCATCTGCCTGGCTAATTCAACAGCATGAAAACCTAATCCGCAATCATCAACAGTGGTTAATCCTACTGCAAAACAATTTTGTTGTGCTTCCAGCAATGATTTTTTTATCTGATCTTCAGTAAGTGCCGGAATATTTCTGCTAACCAAATCAACCGCATTGTCAACCAGAATGCCGGTAAGCTTTCCATTCTTAACCTGTATCTCACCACCAGATACCTGCTCACCTACTTTGATTCCTGCAATTTCCAGTGCTTTTTGATTGGCGATTACAGCATGTCCATCTATTCTTGTCAGTAAAACAGGGCGGTTGGGAAATAAAGCATTCAATTTTTCATTGGTAGGAAAGTCCTTTACAGGCCAATCGTTCTGGTCCCAGCCCCTCCCCAACAGCCAGCCTTCAGGGTGAGAGGCAGCAAAGTTTTTTAAAAGAGAAAGGATATCTTCCCAACTTTCTGTGCCAACAAGATCTACATTTTGCAAATTGGCAGCGTATCCAAAAAAATGGGCATGCGCATCAATGAAGCCCGGGTAAATAAATTTTCCTTCTGCATTCATTGACTGTGCCGGCCAGTACTTTTCTCTTAAGCCATTTCTACCCACATCTACAATCTTTCCATCTTTAATGGCAATGGCAGTCGCTTTTAAAAACTTTGAGTCAACTGTGTAAATTTTAGCATTGTAGATTAAAAGATCAATTCTCTTTCGCTGCGCAGCAACTGAAATGGAAAGAATAAGTAAGCCTAAACACAAAACATTTCTCATCGGCATCAAACAGTTTTAATGAATTCAAAATAACCGAAATTTCCCTAATTAGGATGATGAACAAGGGTGAACAATGTAGTAAAAAGTTGGTTGAGAGAAATTGCTGACTAAAGTGACTAAGCTTCGGTGGCATGCATATGTTCAGACACGGCCTTAATGATCGCATTCATTAAATCGGTTGAATTTTCCGGGGAGGTATTTTGAAAAACGAAATGGCCGGGTGATTTCGAAAGAATTTTATTGCCTGGTAATAATCCAAGCAGTTCATCATCAAAATTGTTCAAGGTATATTCAATATGAAACGGTGTTGTACGCACAGATACAACAGCATTGTACATCATCCCATCAAAGGCAAAATAGATATTGAAAACACGTGCCATTGTATTCCTGGTTTATACTGGATACAACAAGATTTTGCGGTACAGTCCTGAAGAAGTACAGCGATCCATTCCTGAATTCAAGCTACAAAAAAAATGCGATTTTTTGAAAAATTTTTATCCGGTTTCACTCAGGCAAGCCCGTTAAAAACTGGGAGTTGATATAGGTTGCCACATCAACCAGGTTTTTCTTCTCTTTATAAACGGCCAATTGCCGGTCAGCGCCGGTTCCTTGTTCCAGTATTTTCTGTATGTTGTTGACCCAGTGTCTTGAACCCAATTCGTCCACCACATCGTCAACAAAATCAAGGAGTTCATAAATCAATATCCTTGTATTGATTTCTTCTTCCTTCCCAAAATCAATTAAATACCCATCGATACCGTAGCGGCTGGCTCTCCATTTGTTTTCATTGATCAAAGCCCTTGAATATTGAATGAAGTTCAGGTTGCGGGAGCGCAGCTTATAAATTTTTGCACAAACGGCCTGGAACAAGGAGGCTATAGCAATGGTTTCATCTACCGTCATTGGCACATCGCAAATCCTGAATTCGACAGTATTGAAAAAAGGGTGAACGCGAAGGTCCCACCAGATCTTTTTTGCATTGTCAATACAATTGGTTTTGATCAGCAGCTTCACAAAGTTGTCGTAAGCTTCAATGCTTTCAAATGTTTCGGGAATACCGGTACGGGGGAATTTATCAAACACTTTTGTGCGGAAGGATTTATATCCCGTCCACCTTCCTTCCCAGAAAGGAGAGTTGGTGCTCAATGCATAAATATGCGGCAAAAAATAACGGGTGGAGTTGGCAATGTGATTGGCCATTTCGCGGCTTTCCATGCCTACATGCACATGCAATCCAAAAATTAAATTACTCCGGGCTGCTTCCTGCAACTCGTTTACAATTTCATTGTAGCGGGCATGATCCGTGATCAACTGGCTTTCCCAGTGACTGAAAGGATGAGTGCCGGCTGCTCCCATTTCAAAACCTAAACTACTGGCGATGGTTGAAATGGTTTTTCTGAGATTAGCCACATCTCTATAGGCTTCATCGGCATCTTTGCAAATGTCCGTACCTACTTCAACCACGGCCTGATGCATTTCGGCCTTTACTTTATCCTTGATAATTTTTTGGCCTTCATGAACGATTTTTTGCTCGTGACTTCTAAGTTCTTTTGTTACAGGATCAGTCACCATGTACTCTTCTTCCACACCAAGAGTAAAAAGCCGATAATTCAAATTGGACATAGCAGTTATTTGGTAAAAACGTCTTCTAGTTTGATGATTACTCCTTTCACCGCGTTGCTTTTTATGCGATCCTTTCCTGCATAAATTTTTGCGCCGTCATATTTTCCTTTTTCGTTTAAAATAAACACAGCCACATTTTCTTCAGACGGATATACGACCCAGTACTCTTTAACGCCGGCTTCCTCATACAGTTCAAATTTCAGTTTCACTTCTTTTTCGGTATTGCCGGGAGAAAGGATTTCAATAACAAGATCAGGTGCACCCAAACAGCCGCGGCTATCGATCTTTTTTTCATCACAAATCACACAAATATCCGGTTGAACTACAGTTGTGATCTCATTGTCCTTCTTTTTATTTTTTACAGGCAGGCGAACATCGAAAGGAGCTGGAAAAACCTGACATGATTTTTTCTTCAGAAAATTATAAATCTCAGACGATAAGCTGATTGAAATTTGCTGATGCCTTGGAGCGGGAGCAGGGCTCATTTTAAAAATCTTGCCCCTGATCAACTCCACCTGCTCTTCAAATTTCCATTGGAGATAGTCAGCATAAGTATAGGTTAGTGAAGGATCAGGTTCTTCCACTAACTGAAATCTATTTTCTTCTTCGTTATAGACCGTGAACATACTCCGCATTAAGTTAGGGAATATCCATCTGCACTGCGTTTAACAAATTCGCCCCAGCTTAAATTCAACTGGCCTTCTTTATGATTCATGGCCACTTCAATGGCATAATTGGCTGCTGTTTCCACTACCCATTCAAAATTTTCTTCTCCAACACTTGTGCGTTCCGCATCAGGAGCGGGGTTGCCAAAATCAATGGCATAAGGAACACCATCTCTTACGGCTAATTCAACGCTATTGAAATCATAACCTAAATAATTATTGATGCGAAGAACGATGTCCTCCATTTGTTTTTTCCTTTCTGCACTTGGATAGAAACTCGCCTGGTAACGCTGTGAATGCGGATTGCGTGGATCATACGGCATAATATGAACATGTTTTCTTCCGATGCAATAACAACGATAATATTCTTCAAATACAATCTCTTCCTGCAGCAGCATAACCAGCTTTTCTGTTTCCTTATGCTTATCATAGAAATCGTCTTTGCTTAAAAGCCGGTAAACATTTTTCCATCCGCCACCATGATAAGGTTTCATGTAAGCAGGGAAACCCACATAATTAAAGATGCCGTCCCAGTCCAACGGGTAAGCAAGATTTGAAAAGGATTGATCGGTAGTAGCAGGAGGCAATTCAAAAGATGGAAGAATAACTGTTTTTGGAACAGGCACACCTACCATGGTCATTAGGCAATTATTAAAAAACTTGTCATCGGCACTCCACCAAAAAGGATTATTGATGACAGCAGTGCCGGTAAGAGCAGCGTTCTTTAACCATGTTCTGTAAAACGGAACATCTTGTGAGATGCGGTCGATAATAACAGCATAATCTGTTTTTGCTCCCTGCACTGCCTTATCAATACGAACAGGTTCCGCCAAAATATTTTCGATTCCTTTACTGTTCACTCTTTCAATGAATGCCATCGGAAAGCTTCTTTCCTGACCGAATAAAATGCCTATTTTTTTCATAATGAAGATTTTTATCGGCAAACGTCAAACATGAAACGGCAATTCAATTGTCTTTTGTATCTGATGACAAACTGTATATAAGGAAAGCTTCAATTCACGTTTGACGTTTGCCGTTTACCGTTGAATGTACAAGTTAAATCAATTCGAAAAAAAGAATCATGCCCTTGGAAAATTATAATAAAGTTCAAACCTTATTTTTGGCGCAATGCAGGTAGAGGAATTAGCATGTTTAGCGGTAGAACGGAGAGCAATTCCATCAATATTCCTAAAACGACAAGTAATTATTGATTGTTATTTGCCAAAGAATGTTCATTCATCAAATGATCTATCACTTTTATTGATCAATGATGGACAGGACCTTCAGGATTTGCAATTTGCAACTATGCTGAATCAACTGTTGCAAAGCAATGAAATCAGTCCGCTGTTTTGTGTAGGTATCCATGCCGGCAAGGACCGGAAGAATGAATATGGCACTGCTAATGTTTTAGACTACCAGGGTTTGGGAGCAAAAGCAAAGGCGTACAATCAATTTATTTTGGAAGAATTGCTTCCGTTCATTCATAGTCAGTACGACATTAAAAAATTCAGACAAAAAGGATTTGCAGGTTTCTCTTTAGGTGGTTTGTCCGCTATTGACATAGTATGGAATCACCCCCATATTTTTTCAGTAGCAGCCGTATTTTCAGGTTCGCTATGGTGGCGAACAAAAAGTTTGCAAGATGATTACAATGATGATACCGACCGCATCATGCATCAGAAAATCAGGAATGGGAAGTATCATCCGGAACTGCGTTTTTATTTCACAACGGGTTCTTTAGACGAAACTGCGGACAGAAATAATAATGGTATTATTGATTCGATTGATGATACATTGGACCTGATCAGGGAGTTGAAGAAATTGGGATACAATTCAGAATATGAAATAAAGTACATCAACTACGAAGATGGTAAGCACGATGTGCAAACATGGGGAAGGGCAATGCAGGAATTTTTATTGTGGCAAAACAAGGACTGCTTTGATTCTTAACCGGTATAATTAATAGGTTTCCAAAGCCAGTTGTTCGTGTGATTTTCTAGGAGTTTTTAGTGGATGCAAAGTTTCTCGGAAAAGAAAAAAGGTTGCCCTTTTTGGACAACCTTTTTCGCTATTCTTACAGTTGATCTGTTAGTTGAAAATATATCTCAATCCCAAATTTAATCCCCAAGTGCTACCAATGCTATAGCTTGGTTGATAAGCTTTTGTCGGCCCGGTAGGATTGAAGGTATATCTTGGATTGGCTTTATCAAAACCTGAAGGAACACCAAGTAAAGCCTGATCCTGGAAGGTTCCATAAGTGTAACTATAGCTGTAACCCCAATTTTTGTTAAGAAGATTTAGAAGATTCGTAACATCCAAACTCAATTGAATATTGTGTTTCTTCCCTCCGCTCATAATATAGAAATCTTCTAACACTCTCAGATCGAGGCTTTGAACCCATGGCAATGTTGCACCATAACGATCCATATATTGACCTTTATGTTTTTTCAGGTATTTATTATTTTCAATAAAGGCAAAAAATGCATCGCTTTGTTGCTGAGGAGTGTAGGTTACTCCGCCTGAAGTAAGTGGAGCGAAAGAAATTTCGCTTGGATCTTTTGGAATGTAAATGATGTCATTTGATTGTCCATCACCGTTGATATCACCGCTGTAGCGGTAGTGAAACCTTTCCTGGCTTGCTGCGGAATAATAGATGCCTACTGTTGTAGCCAGCTTATTATTCATGTATGCAAAGCGGTAAGACGCATAACCCACTACTCTGTGCGGAATAGAAAAATTAGAATAGCTTAGTTCAGGTTTGTTAGGATTGAAGATAATGTTGTTTGTTGTCCATCCGCTTGCAGATTGGTCGCTCGAACCAATGGCTACTTCCTGGGCAAATGTGTAGGTATAAGCTAAACTTGCTTCCCATCCTTTTGCAAAGCTTTTCTGGATCATCGGTGTAACGGCAAAGCTCATTCCCTTATTGATGTTATCCAAAACAGCCATTGTAGCGACTGCGCTGTTCAGGTTTCTATTATAAATTGGCCTTTTATCTGCTGTACCACCTAATGTGCCTACCTGCGCTCCCAGGTTGTCATTGCGGAAGTAAGCATTGTTAATCATTTTGGTGTAGATAGCCTCTACGCTTGCAACGGCACTTGTGGAAACCTTTTTCTCAAACGCAAGATTTGTTCTCCAAACCTGTGGCATTTTGAAATCTTTTGCTACAGCGCTATAGCTTGATCCACTTGGGATGGTAGTACCAACTGCAGGAGGATTCGTGGGGATATAAGTTGTTCTGTCCGTGCTGTACTTAATGTTAGGTAATTCAGAAGGTAAGGCTTGATATTGAGCTCTTATTACTCCATTATCGCCAACTTGGTTTACCAGCCAGATGAAAGGTATGCGCCCAGTAAAAATTCCGGTTCCTCCACGAACAATGATGGAACGGTCCCCTGCCACATCATAAGTGAAACCAAGTCTTGGAGAGAAAAGGATTTTAGCGTCCGGAAATTTGCTTACATCAAAATGTTCGTCATTGCCGTTTTCATCTTTAAATGTAACCGCTTCCAAAGCCGGGTTTTTTGGTGGGGTATAAGGATAAGCAGGCTTGTCAATTCTTAAACCATAAGTTAATTTGAATTTGCTGGAAGCAGCCCACACATCCTGCGCATAAAGGCCCAATTGATTAAACTTGGCAGATGGAACAGCAATTCCTTTTGGATTGGAAGGATCATAAGAAACGGCAAAATAAACAGGAGCCTTCTTATCCAGAAAATCTTGCAAAGAAGCATAACGATAATAGCCACCACCGGATCCGCTGGTAAATGAATTTTGAAACTCCATGTGATCAAAGCTTCCACCAACCGTAACCGTGTGCTTGCCAAGGTTGAAGGTTAGGTTTTCAGCAGCATTGAAGGCTTTATCAACTATATAGTTTTTATAGGAAAACAAGTCCGTTCCAAAAGAAATGTACACGGTATTGGGATCTTTCATGATGTCTACAAACGGTACAATGCTTGGAGGAACACGTGTCGGGCGATTATCGGTATAAGAGGCCAAAAGCTGGTTTGAAACTTTACTATTGATGGTAGAATTGAGTTCAGCTACGCCGGATTTAACCTCGGTGCTGTTTTTAAAATTTGTATTTGCATAAGCAAGGCCACCGGTTTTTCCACCTCTTCTTCCGTTTCCAAAAGCAGTTGCGCCTGTAGGCCGGCTTGAGGTGTTGACCATTTCATCATCTTCTGTTTTTGATTGCGTATAGCGCAGTGTAAGACGATGTTTTTCGGTGATATTCCAGTCAATACGGCCAAGCACTTTATAATTATCTATTCCGAAATTGTATCCTTGATAAGGCCCCGTTTCATATTCATATTCAGATCTCAGAAACTCGCTTAGTTTGTCCAGATCAGACTTGAGTACAGGTGTTACCAACGGGTTGCTTGCTGTTTCAGGACTGTTGGCCAACCATATTTGACCAGGTCTGGTGGTATTTTCCTTCTCAGCATTCACAAAGAAAAAGAGCTTGTTTTTAATAATTGCTCCACCTACGCTGGCTCCATAGGTCTTGGTTGAAAGCCCCCTTGTATCTACTGTTTGATCTTTTACTTTTTTGCCGTAAAAACTTTCTGGTCTTTGAAACGTGTAAGCAGATACATATAAATTATTGGTTCCTCTTCTGGTAACGGCATTAATTCCACCACCAATAAATCCAGCCTGTCTTACATCAAAAGGCGAGATGTTTACCTGTATTTGATCGATAGCATCAAGAGAAATCGAACGTCCACCGCCGGGCACCAACCCGTCGCCCGAACGGCCAAAATTGTTGTTGAAAACCGAGCCATCAATAGTAATGTTGTTATAGCGCCAGTTCATCCCTGCAAAACTATTTCCATTGGCCTGGGGAGTAAGCCTTGTCAGCGATGTAATGGAGCGGCTAACGTTAGGAATGGTTCGAATAAGCCTGTTATTAATATTCGTTGTGGCCCCTGTTTTCACAGTACTGGTTCTTGTCCCGGACACAACAACTTCGCTTAGTTGCTGGCTAACGAGTGGCAACTCCGCCTGGAGATCAAATGTTTCTCCCAGGGGAATACTAATATCTTTCCGTGTGATTTCGTTGTAGCCAACATAACTTACTTTAATCGTGTACGGGCCACCCGGAGCTACGTTCTGAATATCAAAACGGCCGCCAGTACGGGTAGCAGTTCGATAAACCGTACCGGTAGGCTCATGGGTAGCTACAACTGTAGCTCCCACTAAGGCCTCACCATTCGCAGCTTTCGCTGTACCGCTAATATTACTGGTTGTAACCTGGGCATTTAAGTACTGACCGAAAAGCAGGGCCAGCACCAACAGTGTCAAAATTCTCTTAAGCATATTAAAATGTGTTAATTCGCCTGCAAAGAAAGGGATAAATATCGTTCTGTATCTTACCAAATATTAACATTTCGTAACCAATTATGGGACAGTGCAATCCTTTAAAATGCTGCGTTTCAATGGATTTATTTCTTAATCAGGATGGTCTATTTTTGTAAAAAAATTCCATGTTTGATTCTATAGAAAGTGCGATTGAAGATATTAAAGCGGGAAAGATTGTAATTGTGGTGGATGACGAGGACCGGGAAAATGAAGGCGACTTCATCTGTGCCTCCCGGAGCGTAACTCCTGAGGTTGTCAATTTTATGGTGAAACACGGCCGTGGATTGGTTTGCGTAGCCTTGCTGGAGGAAAGATGCGATGCTTTAGGGTTGGAGTTAATGGTTAATAATAATACGGCTTTGCACGAAACTGCTTTTACTGTTTCCGTTGATCTTTTGGGCCACGGTTGTACTACCGGAATTTCCGCCCATGACCGTGCAAAAACTATATTGGCGTTGATCGATCCTCAAACAAAGCCTGAGGAATTAGGAAAGCCGGGCCATATTTTCCCGTTAAGAGCAAAAAAAGGAGGAGTGCTCAGGAGAGCCGGGCATACTGAAGCTGCCGTTGACCTGGCAAGACTGGCCAACCTTGAACCTTCCGGGGTTTTGGTAGAAATTATGAATGAAGATGGCAGTATGGCGAGACTTCCTGACCTGATCGAAATCGCTAAAAAGTTTGATTTCAAAATCATTTCCATAAAAGACCTGATTGAGTACCGGATCAAAAGAGACTCGTTGATTGAGGAGATCGTAAGAGTGGATATGCCAACAAAGTATGG
>JAGIAB010000289.1 GCA_017745135.1 Flavisolibacter sp. | reverse complement strand
GACTTTATTTGTTCGGTAGTTCTTTAGAGAAATGAGGTCAGAAGTCAGAAGTCGGAGGATACGGATACCACTTTGGTTGGGTGAGTTCTTTAAAATAAAGTTGATGATTATGTAGCCAGCTTCATTACTACTATCATCTTTCGTTGTGTCACTCACTGCATCGTTCTGAAATTTATTCAGCATGATGCAAATGCCATTACAGGCAAAGAGCTCCGGAGGGTTGAAATGTTTATAGAGGATTGCACGGATAATGTTTCTCTAAGCTCCGTAGGAGCGTAACCTTGGTAGAAAAAAGAATTACCCGAGTGAATTGTGGCTCCGTAGGAGCTGAACATTTACAAAGGATGAATTGAAAGCATGGTTGATAGCAGTTGTGGACTTCGAATGTGATGATAAGAATTACCAAACGATGAACGAAGTGCGACGCAACAGAAGTTCAATAGTAGCAATGCAGATGGGTTCATAAAATTCTCATCAACTGTTTCAAAATTTAAATAAAAGAGTAACATAAATCTGCCCTGGAGAAATGGCAACTATGACTAAAAGAGACTATTACGAAATATTAGGTGTAAGCAAAGGTGCCTCTGCGGATGAGATCAAAAAATCATACCGCAAAGTAGCCATGCAATATCACCCGGACCGTAACCCCGGAGACAAATCGGCTGAAGAAAAATTTAAAGAAGCAGCCGAAGCTTACGAAGTATTAAGCGACCAGGATAAACGAGCTCAATACGACCGTTATGGCCATGCCGGTGTAAGCGGTAATGGACGCGGTGGTTATCACCCTGGAGGAATGAATATGGAAGATATCTTCAGCCAGTTTGGAGATATTTTCGGTGAAGACATTTTTGGAAGCTTCTTTGGAGGCGGTGGCGGACAAAGAACAAGAGGTGGTCAAAGAGCAAGAGGAACCAGAGGAAGCAATCTTCGCATCAAATTAAAACTGACTTACGAAGAAATTGCGAAAGGCGTTACCAAAAACATCAAGGTAAAAAAATATGTTCCCTGTAATGTTTGTCATGGCAGCGGAGCAAAAGATAGCAACAGTGTTCAAACCTGCGGAACCTGCGGTGGCAGCGGCCAGGTAAGAAGAGTGACGAACACCTTCCTTGGACAAATGCAAACCGTCACTACCTGTCCTACCTGTAATGGTGAAGGAACGACCATTACGGCAAAATGTAATAATTGCAAAGGCGAAGGAAGAATGTATGGCGAAGAAACAGTTACCATAGATATTCCGGCCGGCGTACAGGAAGGAATGCAATTGAATATTAGTGGCAGAGGAAATGCAGGCGAACGTGGCGGAAGTGCAGGCGATTTAATTATTTTAATTGAAGAAGAACAACACAAAGAACTGCAACGTGAAGGACTGAATGTTGTTTATGATCTTCATATATCATTTACAGATGCCGTATTTGGAACACAATTAGAAGTTCCAACGATTGATGGCCGCGCAAAAATTAAAATTCCTGCCGGTACACAAAGCGGAAAAATATTCAGGCTGAAAGGAAAAGGTTTCCCGGCTGTGAACAGTTATGAAAAAGGCGATCAACTGGTTCATATAAATGTGTGGACGCCGCAGCATTTGAGTTCGGAAGAAAAAGCAGTTCTTGAAAAACTAAGCAAGTCGCCAAACTTTAAGCCCAACCCGGATAAGAATGAAAAATCCTTCTTTGATAAGATGAGGGAAATGTTTTCTTAATCAGACCTCTTCCGTTTTTTAGTTTTGCTTTTACCGTAGATGATTTTGGCCTTTTGTACCAGTGTAACGAATTCCTTTTGCGAAAAGTTGTCACTGGCAGCGGAAGCAGTAGCAATTTCCTGCACCTCGTTCCAGGAAACATCTTTCACAAACCTGGACTTACGAAGCAGGGAACCAAACATCACTACAGCACTTGCAAATTGATGGTACCTGGGCAAATCCTTAAATGTTTTAAAAAAAATCTCCGGTGTTTCATTTAAACGAAGCACCTGTGAAGTGTCAGAGGGAATCCTATATTTAAGATTGAAACTTACGGGTGTAACCGGGTATTTATTGTCATTAACCCATTTTAAACTTTGTGTTGGCGTGATTTCAAAAGCAATCAATGTTGAATATCCCGAACCAATATCACCGCCTTCAATCGTGGCCTGAACATCTTTAATTGCTCCTACTTTATTATCAAAACCAATGACACGGTACTGCTTTACAAAATCGGAATTGAACTGAACATCAAGATAAGCATCATCAGCAACCGTATACAATGTTTGCATGTATTCGGTCAACAAAACTTTTTCTGCTTCGGCATAACTATCAATGTATGCAAAGTTCCCATGTCCTTTTTTTGCCAGGGTTTGAATTTTTGAATCTTTATAATTACCCATTCCAATACCAAGGCAGGTAAGATAAATTCCATTTTGTCTTTGAAGCGTAATCATGTCGTCCAACTCTTCGTCGGTTTTCAATCCAACATTAAAATCACCATCGGTAGCAAGAATGATCCGGTTATTGCCATTTTTGATAAAATGATTCCGGGCCACACTGTAAGCCAGTTTAATTCCGGATTCGCCTGGCGTAGAGCCACCGGGTTGCAGACTATCAATTGTTTTAAGAATGGTATCTTTTTCATTGCCGCCAGTTGTAGGAAGAATAACACCAACAGTACCGCCATATACGACAATCGAAACTGAATCCTGTGGTCGTAAGTTTTTCGCCAAAGATTTGAAGCCCTCCTTTAAGACAGGCAAACGGTTGGGCATATCCATCGATCCCGAAACATCAATGAGGAAAACCAAATGCGTTTGAGGCAGACTATCTAATTTCAATTTTTTGGAAGTGATTTGCGCAAACAACAATTGATTGGTTTTATTCCATGGACATTCGGTAAGCGTTGCTTTAATATCAAAGGTTTTATTATTTGGAGGCTCCTGGTAATCGAAATTGAAATAGTTCAACATCTCTTCTATTCGAACGGCATCTGGTGGTACCGGACTGCCTATGGAAAGAAAGCGACGGATGTTGCTGTAGGAAGCTTTATCAATATTTAGCGTCAATCCTGTTGTTGGATAAGCAGTAGCATTGATGAATTGATTTTCCACCAGGCTGGCATAAGTCTCATCACCCGTAAACCATTGTTGCTGGGATTCTCTTTTTAGATTTTCGGTAAGCGACACTAATTTATTGACGCTGGTATTTTTTGAGAAAGCGGACCTTTTTAAACGGATATCCGCAAACGAATTGGCATCAATCGTAAACTTTTGCCTGATATAACCATCATGGCTCACTGTTACCGTATCAACTCTTTGCTCATTGGTTATGGTAAATGTTCCCTCGGTTGTAGAATAGTAATAATAGCCCGTACTGTGTAAATAGATGGCTGCGTTCTGCAAAATATTTCCTGCTTCATCTTTTACCTGTCCCCGCAAATAATATTGCGAGAACAAAAGCAAAGGCGACAGGACCAGGATGACAATATTTACAAAATGCTTCAAAACAATTGGGAGAAAAATACAAAATAGACCCCAGCTTTTCAAAAACCCAAAGCTAGCTGGTAAATGTCCTTGTAATTCCTGCCCAATCCGTCATAATCCAAACCATAGCCTACTACAAATTTGTCAGGGATGCTGAAACCCAGGTAGTCGATTTGCAATGGATATTGCAATGCTTCAGGCTTATGAAGTAATGAGGCAATTTTCATTGATTTAGGCTGCTGATGTTCCAGTTTGGGCAGAAATTGATGAAGCGTTTTTCCAGTGTCTACAATGTCTTCGACAATTACCACATCGCGGCCAAACAGGTCCATCTCCAGGCCAATTGCTGTTATCACATTCCCGCTTGATTTCATTCCCTTATACGATGCCAGCTTGATGAATGAAATTTCCGCATCAATGGTCAGGTGTTTAAAAAGGTCAGCAGCAAACATGAAAGACCCGTTCAAAATTGCAATGAAGAGGGGGCGTTTTTCTTTGTAATCCCGGCTAAGTTCCCCGGCAATTCTTTTGACCTGTTGCTGGATTTCTGCTTCGGATAAATAAGTATCGAATGTTTTGCCGTGCAGTTGAATAGATGACATCAGCCGTTATTTGCCGCTAAGTTATGGCTTACCTAGTTGCCAAAAGCCTGGGCATTTGCGAAACCCTCCATTTCAAATTGAGCTTTTCGCCAACTGCAGGCTGCATGCCTTGTTTTAATAAATTATATTCTAACAGGCTTTCCATACGGATACCCTGCACCTGTGCAATATCGTGAAGCGTTTCACCCTCCTGCACCACGTGAAAATCTTCAGTGCCAATTTTTCTTTTGCGCTGCAGATACATTAACTGGTCTCTTTCAGCAATGTCCACAGGCTTCATATCATTGAAGTCAAACAATTTTGACAATGAAAGATCATTGTCATGGGCAATTTTTAAAAATGCAGTTCCTTTTTTTACAAAAACAACATTGGTCTCATTAATTTTAAAAACACCTGATGGGTAATTGTATGTTTTTACAAC
>JAGIAB010000288.1 GCA_017745135.1 Flavisolibacter sp. | reverse complement strand
GATTATCAAGCGTTTCAACTTTTACAGTCTCCGTTGTAATATGGTCATCCACCTTCTCTTTACGGATCGTTCCTCCTCCCCAAAAATGCAGCGGGACAGACAATGTAAGTTCACCAACTTCGTTTGATAAAGCCTTTTGAACGACGGTAAAATGATGATCATTAACAGCGTTGGTGAATGAAAGCAATTTGCACAGATAAGAATTAGGCTCTACCGCTACAACTTTTCCCGAACCTCCTGCAAGTTCCGCTAACAATACAGAATAGTATCCAAAATTGGCGCCGGCATCTATACATACATTGCCTGGCTTCACTACCTGAACAATAAACTTAGTGACCCAGGATTCCCAGAATCCATCCATGAGGACATTTGGAGTAATTCCTACGTCCCTGGAGTCAAGATAAACTTTATACCGGCCTAATATTTTACACAGAAGTAAATGATCTCCCAGGAAAATACTTTTTACATGCTGCGTACAGATTTTTTCAAACTGTTCCCGGTTTAATTCCCGCATTTGATTAATTGATTCAAAAGCCTTTTCCATGCCTGGTTGTTTACATTAATGATTTATAAATCGCCACATATTCTTTTGCTTTCTGATTCCAATCAAACTCCCGTCCTCTTTGAATAATCTTTGCAGCCATTCCGTTTTGCTTGTATTTTTTCAATCCTTTCTTCAAAACCTTTTTCATATTCTCCGGTCTGAAATCATGAAAGTAAAAAGCAGCATCACTTCCTATTTCCGGCAACGAGGTTTTGTCCGAAAGAAATAATGGCTTTCCAAATTGCATTGCTTCTACTACCGGCGCCCCAAAGCCTTCTGCCAGAGAAGGTAAAACAAAGGCTTTACAATTCTTAAAGTACCAGGCTTTTTCTTCTTCGCTTACCGGTCCCAAAATATGCAGTTTATCACCAACACTTAATTTCCTTGCATGCTTCTTCATTCTTTCCACATAATCCGGTTCATCTAACCTTCCTGCAATGATGAGTTCAAAATCCGAATCGATCAATAAGGGAACCAATACATCAAAATTTTTTTTTCGGTTTACATAACCCATGCTGAATAAAAAAGGACGCCGCGGACGATAGGATGTAGAACTCAACCAGGGCCTTCCTACCGAATGCGTTCCATTATGCACTACGTATACCGGCTTATTTACAACATGGCAATTTTTAAGCACATCGCTTTTTGTAAACTCCGAAATGCAAACAATGGCATCGCTTCTGTCAATCAATGCTTGTGTACGGGCCAAACTTTCCTGCTGTTCTTTTTTTGGCTTTCCTTCATGCAGAGCATTGAGATCATGGATGGTCAGCAACACTTTTATGGAAGAGCTTTTAGGAAGAATGCGTCCGGTTTGAAAAGGTGCATGCCATATTTTACAGTTGAGCAAAAAAGGTTTGAAAAAGCGATGCATTTTTTTTTCAACGATGACATTTTTAGGATTTCCGAATGCATTTGCCTCCTGTGGCGGAACATAGAATTTCATAGGCTCCCTGCCTTCCTGCACAAAGATCCTGTTCACATAATTTCCAAGGTTCAGGCAATAATGGTATAAGCCGGAATCACGAAATCGCATCAGGTCACAATCAAGAATGATCTTGCTCATGCGTTGAGAAATTTAAATTTAGGATAGGCTTAGCTGTTACGAAAATTATGCCTTACTCAACATTAAGCTTTAAAATAATAGGTACAAATTTTGCACCTAAACCATTTCCGCCGTTACAGTATAAATTCAAATATGAAGAGAATAGTTTTTGACTGTGAGCGAATGAAATATGCTAACACCGGCATTTACAGCTATTGTTTTCAATTGGGAATGCGATTACAACAACAGGCAAATCCACGTAACGAAGAAGTTATTTTTTTTACTCCTCCTTCAATAAAAGGAATATTTGGAAAGCATTCCGGTTATATTCTGCAAAATTCACTGCAAAAATTCTGGCTGCCCTCTTTAAGAAAATACGACATCTGGCATTCCACCTATCAAAACAGTCATTACCTGCCTTTGCTGGATCACAAAATCAAAGTAGTTCTTACTATCCATGATTTGAATTTTTTGTATGATCAAAAAAAATCGCAGGCAAAAAAAGCAAAGTACCTGAGATACGTTCAAAAGAATATTCGCCGTAGCTCGGCAATTGTTACCATTTCTGAATTTGCCAAGAGTGATATCCTAAGAAACTGTGACGTAGGAAACAGAGCTGTAGTGGCCATTCACAATGGAACCAATAGCCTTGAAGCACCTGTTTTGCTAGGCAACTCGTATAGACCAAGAGCAAGATTCCTTTTTTCCATAGGTGTCGTTAATAGAAAAAAGAACTTTCATGTCCTTCTTCCTTTACTACAACAGAACAGTGATATTGAATTGTTAATAGCGGGCCCTGCGGATGATCCCGATTACCTTCATTTTATGAAAGACAGAGCCAGAATATTAGGCGTAGAAGAAAAACTGAGAGTATTAGGCCCGATATCGGAAGCAGAAAAATCATGGTACTATAGCCATTGTTACGCCTTTGCTTTCCCTTCTCTTTCCGAAGGATTTGGACTACCTGTGGCAGAGGCAATGTCCGTAGGCAAGCCTGTTTTTTTATCGGACCGTACAGCGCTACCTGAAATAGGCAGAGATGTTGCTTTTTACTTTCATGATTTTAATGAGCAGCGAATGCAGCATGTATTTACCAGGGGAATGGAAGACTACACCCGCGATAAAATGGAAGACAGAATAAGACAACGGAGCACTGATTTTTGCTGGCGAAGGGCTGCATCCCAATACCTTGAACTTTACCGATCATTATAACCGCTATGAAAGTTTATCGCCGCTTATTAAGATACGCAAAGCCCTACAGTCGCTTTATTCTGCCCTTTTTTATTTTTACCCTTTTTGCAGTTTTCTTCAGCATCTTTCAGTTTACATTGATCATTCCCTTACTGAATTTTCTATTTGACAATCATTCAGCCGAAGAGATCCGAAAGTATTCAACAGCGCCTTCGTTCTCTTTTTCTGTTGAATTTTTAAAACACTTTTTTTATTATGAGGTATACAACCTAAAGCAGATTAACCCAAAGTATGCGTTGTATCTGATCGCTTCTTTAATTGTTGTTGCTGTAATCTTTACCAACCTGTTTCGTTACCTGGCGCAACGTTGTTTGGTTAATGCAAGAACACTGCTGGTAAAAAGACTGCGTGAAGCTTTATTTCAAAAAATTAACCATCTGCATCTGGGCTACTTTACAAGGGAACAAAAAGGTGATTTGCTCTCGCGGATGAATTCAGATGTGTTCGAGATCGAAGCAGTGGCCGCCAACTCTATTGAGGTCATCTTCAAAGAGCCGTACATTATGATCGGTTATTTTGTTACGCTGTTTGCCATCTCGCTAAAGCTGACCTTATTCACACTTATCATTATTCCGATATCTGCAATTGGTATTGCCTTCGTTACCAAAAAACTAAAACGCGAAGCCGCGGCTGCCCAGGCTTCCATTGGTCGTTTGCTTACAATTATTGATGAGACATTGATGGGAATGCGGATCATCCGCTCTTTCAATGCTACAAAATTTGTAGTTGACCGTTTTAGCCAGGAAAATGATTTTTATAGAAAAGCAAGTTTGCAGGGATTTAGTAAAAGAGAACTGGCGCCTGCTTTTTCAGAAGCTTCCGGTGTGATCGTGGTTGCCTGTATTCTGATTTATGGGGGAAGCCTTGTGTTAAAAGGACAAGCCAGTGGAGCCGGTTTGCAAGCCAGTGCTTTTATCGCTTTCATTGCCATCTTTTCGCAGGTCATCAGGCCAGCTAAAGCAATTGTAGTGGCCTTATCAAATATTCAACGTGGTGAGGCTGCAGGGCATCGTATTATCGAAGTACTGGATAAACCTGTTGAGGTAGATGATTTACCTGGGGCTGTGCCTTTAACTTCCTTTAATGAAAGCATTGAATTTGACGATGTCTATTTTTCCTATGGAGAAAAGCCTGTTCTCAAAAACATAAGTTTTACAATCACAAAGGGTAAAACAATTGCATTAGTGGGGCCATCGGGTGTGGGCAAATCAACCATTGCCGATTTGATTCCAAGATTCTATGATGTTTGTTCGGGACAGGTATTGATCGATGGAAAGGATGTAAGAGCTTTTACTATGGAATCGCTGCGTAGCCAGATGAGTTTTGTAACGCAGGAAATTATTTTATTCAACGACACTATTTTTAACAATATAGCCTTAGGAAAACCGCATGCTTCGGAAGAAGCAGTGATCAGGGCTGCAAAAATTGCCAATGCCCACGAATTCATCATGCATACGGAAAATGGTTATCAAACTGTGATCGGGGACCGGGGCATCCGGCTTTCGGGAGGACAACGCCAACGGCTGAGTATTGCAAGAGCGGTGTTTAAAAATCCTTCCATTCTGATATTGGATGAAGCTACTTCGGCGCTTGATACTGAATCTGAAAAACTGGTGCAGGATGCACTGAATAAT
>JAGIAB010000287.1:333-4481 GCA_017745135.1 Flavisolibacter sp. | reverse complement strand
GACAAGTACCTGGCCGAAGACATTTTCCAGGACGTTTTTATCAGGATCATTGATACGATCCGCAGTGGCCGTTATACCGAAGAAGGCAAATTCCTGCCCTGGGCTATGCGAATTGCCCACAATCTTTGCGTGGACCACTTCAGGAAAGTGAAAAGAACGCCAACCATTAAAAACAGCGAAGACCAGGATATTTTTGAAGTGTTGAACTTTACAGAAGACTGTGCCGAAACCAAAATGATCAAGAGGCAGAGTTATAACCGTGTAAAGGATATGCTCGACCTTTTACCCGAAGATCAGAGAGAAGTCATTATACTTCGCCATTATGCTGATATGAGTTTTAAAGAAATTGCGGCTGTAACCAATTGCAGCATTAACACCGCCTTGGGAAGAATGCGTTACGGTTTGATTAATTTACGCAAGATGATGATGCAAAAACAAATTGCGTTATAAATTTTGAAAATTAAACCAGAGAATCTTAATTTTAATTATGATCATCGCTGCAGAGCTTCATCTACCAATTGCTATCAAATCTTTATTAAATAATTGTCATTCTTATTCTCCCACTACCCGCTTGCCGTAGGAGGTTGATTAAGAATGACGCCTAATTGAAAGCCCTCTTTGAGGGCTTTTGGTTTTTACGACTGTATTTTGTTATTTGTTATTGTTATTGTAACCTAAGAGTGATGTGCTTCGACAGTTAAGAGATATGGGCCAGGGACGAGACAAGTTTAGATGCGGCCTATTAATTTGAGGACCCTTTTATGAGACCATCTGCATTACTACTATTTGACTTTTGTTGCGTCGCACTTCGTTCATCGTTCTGTAATTCTTATCCTCATATTCGACGTTCGGTACTGTAAACAATATTCATTTATCATTCGTTTTCCACCTCACCCTCTAACTCCCTCTCCAGCGAAGCTGTAGAGGGAAGCCGTGCACAGCCCTTGCTTGTACAAGGATTCCTATTGTTATCAACTATTCATTCAAATCATCCTTCGTATATGTTCGGCTCCTACGGAGCCGTGGTTCACTTGGGTGATTGTTTTTCTACCAACGTTACGCTCCCACGGAGCTATAAGAAACCACAACGTTTATGAATGTTCCATTCAATATGGCACTTCCACCCCGATAGCTATCGGGGCTCAATAGAATTACAGAACGTTGCAGGGAGTGACACAACAGGTGATGATAGTAGTAATATTGCTCACTACATAATCATCAATCTTACCTAAAGAACTTACTTCAAATAAGTAGAATCTTCTAACCTCTGACTTCTTTCTTTCAAGAACCACCAACTAACAAAACTCTCTCCGACCTATCCCGATAGCTATCGGGATCCCCTTCAGGGGGACAGGGGATTCAAACTCGTTTTAACTCCCGGTCGCTTCGCCTGCCATTTGCTTTACTACGGCTTCGCTCACACCAGTAAGACTAAATCCGCCATCATGGAAAAGGTTTTGCATGGTAACATATCTTGTCAAATCGCTGAAAAGACTTACACAATAATCAGCGCAGGCATCTGCAGGCGCATTTCCTAATGGACTCATTTTTTCAGCATAATCGACAAACAGATCAAAGCCTTTAACGCCGCTACCCGCTGTAGTTCGTGTTGGCGATTGCGAGATGGTGTTTACTCTAACTTTTTTGCGAACACCATAATGATAACCAAAGCTCCTGGTTACGCTTTCCAGTAAAGCTTTTGCATCGGCCATTTCGTTGTAATCGGGAAACACTCTTTGTGCAGCAATGTAAGTTAAGGCAACCACGCTGCCCCATTCATTGATGGCATCCATATCCCAGGCCGTGCGGAGTACCCGGTGCAAACTCATTGCGGAAATATCCAGCGTTTTTTGATTCCATTCATAATTCATTTCAGTATAGTGCTTGCCTTTGCGCACATTCAAACTCATACCAATGGAATGCAAAACAAAATCAACTCCTCCGTTGAAATGTTTTTGTGCTTCTTCAAAAAGTTTTTTGAGATCGTCCATGTTGGTGACATCGGCGCCAATAACGGGAGCCTGTATGGCTTCTGACAGCTTGTTGATTTCTCCCATACGCAAAGCCACAGGAGCATTGGTCAAAACAATTTGCGCACCCTGAGCATGACAAGCCAGGGCCGTTTTCCAGGCAATTGATTTTTCATCCAGCGCACCGAAGATGATCCCTTTCTTTCCTGCTAAAAGATTATTCGACATAGAATTGATTTTGGACGAGGGCAAAAATAAATGTTTATCGGTTTGAGAAGGGGAACAAGTTTCTGATCATCATTACTAACAAAAATGTATAAATAAAAACCAACTCGAACATAACAAGAAAATATAACAGAAGCCGTGCAAGAGATTTGCGTGGAATAATTAAGTTTTGAAACCACTTGTTGACATAAAAAACAGGAACAAGAGACACTAAAATGAAAAGAAAAATAAGGATCTTTTCCATGGATACCATTTAATTCATCACCATCTCCCTTGCATTTTCCATAGCGGCGGCTGTTGGCTTTTCTCCACTCAGCATTTTTGCAATGGCAACAATTCGTTCATCGGTATCCAGCAAGCGAACACCTGTGGTTACTGCATCATTTTTTACAGCCTTGTAAACAAGGAAATGCGCATCTGCTTTACCTGCTATTTGTGGTTGATGCGTTATACAGATTACCTGTCTTGCGCCGGCAAGTTCTTTCATAATAACACCAACCTGCTTTGCTGCTTCCCCGGAAATACCGGTATCAATTTCATCAAAAATAAGCGTAGGTAAATCCATTGATTTGGCCACCAATGATTTTATGCAAAGCATCAACCGGCTTAATTCCCCGCCACTAGCTACTTTACGCAACGGTTGAAATTGCCCGCTTTTATTAGCATCGAACAAAAATTCGATTTCATCGAAACCCGTTGATGAAAGATTGCCTTTTTGAATTTCAACTTTTAATCTCGCATTCGGCATTCCTACCTGTACAAGCATTTTGTTTACCTGGGTTTCCAAAGGCTTTACCTGTTTCTTTCTGGCTTCCGAAATTTTGGCCGCCTGCTCTTCGGCTTTTGAGATCAATTGAGCAAAATCTTTTTCCGCATTGGCAATAGCATCATCAATATTTAAAACCGCCTGCAATTTTTCAGAAAGCTGTTCCTTTATTTGAAGCAATTCATTTGTTTCTTTTACGCCATGCTTCTTTAGTAAACGATACCCGAGAGACAACCGTTCATTAATTCTTTCTATCGTTTCCGGGTCAGAGCTGACGTGATTATTGACCCGGTCTGTTTCATCTGCAATATCCTGTAACTCGATATAAACAGATTGAAGACGTTGAACGAGGTTGGGAATATCGGGTTGCATTTCGCTATACTGCTGCAAGGCATTGATCATGAATTTCAACTGGCGAATAATGGGTTCATCACCTTCTTCCAGCTCGTAATAGGTTTTGTTCAATGCGTTCTTAATGCCTTCAGCATTGGTTTGCAGCTTTAATTCCTGGTCCAGCTCTTCCAATTCGTTTTGCTTGAAATTTGCCTCCTCCAGTTCATTAAACTGAAACTGGTGATAATCGAACTCTTTATTGAATTGTGTTTTTTGTTCTTTTAACTGCTCCAGGTTTCTTTTTGCAGCTTGTGCTGCATCGAATGTTGTTCTGTATTTCTTTAAAAAATCAAAATTGGCAGCAAGAGCGTCCAGGACTTCTCTCTGGAAATCGCTTTCACCCAATTCCAATGTATCAAACTGCTGGTGCAGGTCAACCAGCAAACTACTTAACTGGTTCAATTGCGAAAGATTGACCGGCGTATCGTTAATAAAAGCTCTTGATTTACCATTCGGAGAAATTTCCCTCCTCACCGTCAACTCTTCATGAACATCCAATTCATTTTCCTTTAAAAAATTATTTACATGTTCGTCCGAAGATTCTCCTTTAAAACATCCTTCAACAATGCATTTTTTTTCGCGGTTCAATAGCACATTGCTTTCTGCCCTCTGTCCTAATATCAATCCCAAGGCTCCAACTATAATGGATTTACCGGCACCGGTTTCACCGGTGATGACATTCAATTGAGAGGAAAAATCAACTTCGAGTTGATCAATAATTGCATAATTCTGTATCGACAACCTGCTGAGCATATCAGGCGACAAATTAATTCATTTCCAATATCAATAAATAA
>JAGIAB010000287.1:0-323 GCA_017745135.1 Flavisolibacter sp. | reverse complement strand
AACAACGGCTTTTACTCAAGAGGAAAACCACAAGCAGTTATACTTTTTAAACAGAATATTCATTCAAACAAAACCGCAGTTCGATTACTATGGCATACCCAATCAACGGTATTAAAGAAAATACCCGCTACGTGGTATTGCATGCCTGTCCGCAGCTTTATAAGTTGCGCTCAAATAATAAATGCTCTACCCTTTTAACCTGCAAGAATTTTCGTGACTTTTTAATTACCTAAACTCCTGTTATGAATAAAAAACACTTACTATTAACTGCACTTCTTGCACTTAGCTTGAATATTGTGTATGCCCAAATGAAATCCTGGACC
>JAGIAB010000286.1:2208-4482 GCA_017745135.1 Flavisolibacter sp. | reverse complement strand
GCATCACTCAGGCCAAAATATTTCAAATCCAGATTGGCGCCTCTGTCTTTACGTTTACGAATGGGATTGGTATTGGCAGCCAAATGTCCATTCTTACGGTAAGCAAGAAGTAAATTATAAACAGCAAACTCCTTTGCCAATTGGTTTCTGTCTACTGCAACTTCTGCAGCAGGTTCTGTTGCTGCAAGTGCATGACCGTTCACGCCGCTGGAAACGGCAAAATCAAAACCCTCAAAAAATTTGCGAAACTCGGGGTCTACGCTTTCAGGGTTTTGGATGTAATCTTTGTAAAGGCTCTCAATATAGGCCGGATGCGACTGTGTGATATACGAAAAGTCCTTCATGAAGGATGTGTGTTTTTGGGAAGGCAAATATCGCTGAAAATTCGCTGAAATAGGTTAAAAAACGTTGCTGGTAAGTAATGAAAATAACTATCGTGTTTATAGAGTGAACATTAGTGAAGTCACCTGCATTACTACTATTTAGCCAAAGTTGCAGAGTTTACCCTGAGCAAAGCGAATGAGCTCCATTCAAGGCAGAGTAATTCTTATGTGCATTTTCAAAGCTCATAACTGATTTTAAAAATGTCTTTTCACAGGAGGTGAGTGAGACTGGGCTGATATTGTATGAATCCCGCCAGTCCCTAAAACTGTGTTCTTTTTTGACAAAATTTTTCCTTTTTAATTTTCCACTTTAGCCCTCGAACCTTACCTTTGCCGTCCAAATTCAAGAACACATGGCTAATCATAAGGCAACAAAAAAAGATATGCGCCAGGCTGCAAAGCGCCGCGAAAGAAATCGCTACAATGGTAAAACTACCCGTAATGCCATTCGCGACCTGAAAGCGGTTACCGATAAAGCAACTGCCGGCAAAGAGCTGCCTGAAGTAATTGCAAAAATTGATAAACTGGCTAAAACCGGTGTTATCCATAAAAACAAAGCAAGCAATTTAAAAAGCAAGCTGACTAAAAGAGTAAATGCTTTAGCATAAGCTATCCATTCTCTTCCAGATATTGATCCCGTTTCTGCAACAGTAGAGACGGGATTTTTTTATTGCCAGTTTCAGTCCCACAAATTTTTGCTATTGCTATAAGCAATTTTAGAATCACATGCAGATGTGCCAATAATTACTACTAAAAAAGATAAGACTTTAAGAAGCAGAATTTTTATTCTGAATTATTAGAAAAGTCAACAAGAATAGCGTCTAAACAAAAAGCCACTCATTACTGAATGGCTTAGCACAATTAACTCGGGAAGATTTTATACAAGATTAAATTCCCCTTTCCATTTTTCTATTGTTCGGTTGTAGGAAGATTTATTGATCATGTCAACACAAAAAGCAGTTGTAGCACCGGTGATAACATTTGAAACCGGCTGCACTTTTTCGGTTACTGTTTTATAAAACTCCTGCAATGCATACCAGGTTCCGTCCTTTCCCTTTTCTTTCATGATCGGAATACCGCCATCCTTATTCTGCTCGATCTTAGTGGCGCCGGTTACTCCGTCCACAATTCCCAAATCTTTTTTTGCTTTGACTTCCGGATAAAACACTCCTTCGTCAATCAACAAAGAAATTGTTCCTTTTGATCCTTTCAGCTTAAACAGGTAGCCTTCTTTTTCGTTAGCACAGGTAGCGCCAAAGCTTCCGATCATGCCATCTTTGTTATATCTCAACAGTGCCTGCACATTATCAAAAGTTTCGCGGCCATCTTTATAAAAATCAATTCCGCCGGTTGCCATTACTTCATCAGGATGCGTGCCAAATGCCCAGTTAATAAAATCAATTTGGTGTGATAATAATTCCGCAGCCAACCCGCCTGAATATTCTTTATACATTCTCCAGTTAATTTGGCGATCTGTATATCCGTCAGGCACCGGTCTGCGCCAGCTTGCATTCCGGTCCCAGCGGCAATCTATTTGTGTTACCTTACCCAAGTAATCCTTTTGGATCATTTCTTTCACTTTGAAATAAAGTGGTGTGTACCTGTATTGATGACCTACCTGCAAAATCTGTTTATCATATTGCTTTGCCAGTTTTACCAGGTTCAATGCCTGTTGCGAATTATAGGTCATTGTTTTTTCAAGGTAGATATGTTTGCCGGCCTTCAGCGCATCTGCAGCAATTGAATAATGCAGGCTAAGCGGTGTAGCGATGACAACGGCATCAATGCTTTTGTCATCCAATAATTTTCGATAATCCTTATGGTATACAAAATTGTTACCGGTATCAAATCTTTTTGTCTCATTTATACGGATGTCCAATACAAAATGAAC
>JAGIAB010000286.1:358-2198 GCA_017745135.1 Flavisolibacter sp. | reverse complement strand
TCCATTTCTTTGATCATGGTAATAATTCCCTTTCCCCTGTCGCCGCATCCAATTACCCCTAACGAGATTTTTCTTTCAGCCGTTTTAGTACCATAAGCACTTAGTAACTGTTCATGCAATAGAAGTCCTCCGGCTAAAATTCCTGCATGCTTAATAAAACTTCTCCTTTTCATTATAGAAACAATTAAACGTTAATGATTCAGCATTGTATAAAATCCACGGCTTGCTGTATCTGCAATAGTACCATCTGATTTCTTATAAATAAAATAAGCCTCTATATCATTTCTGTTTTCGACAAATGAAAGCGCTTTGTTCAATCCCATTAGCATAAGTGCATTATCGTAGGCATCAGCAGTAATTGCGTCTTTTGCATAAACGGTTACACTTATCAGTTCATTTTGTATTGGATAGCCCGATAAAGGATCAATCAGGTGTGTTATTCTTTTCCCATTACTTTCATAATACTTTCGATAACTGCCTGAAGTGGTAATGGCTCCCTTATCTATGGATAGAATGTTTTCAAATGTTTCTGCCTCAAATTCATTTTTAGGTGGAGATTCAATACCAATTTTCATCTTCTCACCGGATGCATTTTTCCCACTCACCCTTAACTCACCTCCCAATTCAACAACATAATTGGAAACACCATAAGTTTCCAGGAAATCAGCCAACACATCTACGCTATACCCTTGAGCAATTCCATTCATATCAATCTGCACACAAGATTTTTTTTTCAAAAGGCTGTCACCTCTCCTTTCCAATATATCAGACCCCACACATTTTCTTAAATCTGCGACAATAGCATCGGAAGGCATGACCTCAATTTTCTTAACTCCAAAACCCCACGCTTCTACCAACGGTTTCACTGTTATGTCGAACAAACCTGATGTAGTTTGATACACTTCAAGAGATTTATCAAATACTGTCTTGAAATGGTGATCTATTTCTATTCCTTTTTCAGAAGAATTAAATTGATTAATCAATGAGTAAGGTTTGTAAAGAGAAAGGGAGCTATCGATATTATTAAGTATGCTATCAATTTGCCATTGCCTAATTGAACTATCGGTAGCGTAATAAGTAATCTGGTATGTGGCTCCCTGGGCAAAACCGGTGAACTGAACTTTTTTCAGGCCAGCACTAAATATGTTCAAACAAAGAAGAAGATAGGCAGCAAAGATTCCCAACCACATAGGTACAAACCTATTCCAAAAATTATAAACAGGAGTTTACGGGAGTCATAAATGAAAATAAAAAAGCCTCTCATTTCTGAAAGGCTTTTTCAATAAATATGGCAGCTACCTACTCTCCCGCATTTTGGCGCAGTACCATCGGCCATGAGGGGCTTAACTTCTCTGTTCGGTATGGGAAGAGGTGAACACCCTCGGCAAAACCACCATAATAACTTTGCAGACTAAACTGCGAATAAGTTAACATATCGGAATCATAGTCGTTAGATGAGAGTCTATTGAATCATGCAGGAATGCATGATTGTAAAAAAAATTAAAGCGTACGAGCAATTAGTACTACTCGGCTTTGCTATTGCTAGCTTTACACCTGTAGCCTATCAACGTAGTCGTCTACTACGGCCCTTAAAAGTAAACTCATCTTGAGGCAGGTTTCACGCTTAGATGCTTTCAGCGTTTATCCTATCCGTACTTAGCTACTCTGCACTGCACCTGGCGGCACAACAGATACACCAGCGGTACGTACGACCCGGTCCTCTCGTACTAAGGTCATGTCCTCTCAATTTACTAACGATCACAACAGATAGGGACCGAACTGTCTTGCGACGTTCTGAACCCAGTTCACGTGCCACTTTAATCGGCGAACAGCCGAACCC
>JAGIAB010000286.1:0-348 GCA_017745135.1 Flavisolibacter sp. | reverse complement strand
ATCCTTTGAGCGACGGCCCTTCCATACAGAACCGCCGGATCACTTTAGCCTGCTTTCGCACCTGCTCGGCTTGTTTGCCTCACAGTCAAGCACCCTTATACTAATGCGCTCTGCGTACGATTACCAACCGTACTGAGGGTACCTTTGCGAGCCTCCGTTACCTTTTAGGAGGCGACCACCCCAGTCAAACTACCCACCAAACAATGTCTCCGTTGCCGGATTAGACTCTAAATAACAGAAGGTTGGTATTTCAACGATGACTCCACAACTCCTGGCGAAGCTGCTTCATAGTCTCCCAACTATCCTACACATCTGGCATTCAAAATCAATGTTAAGTTGTAGTGAAGG
>JAGIAB010000285.1 GCA_017745135.1 Flavisolibacter sp. | reverse complement strand
GTTCTCGCCTACCGATTCATAATACTCATGAAGCGTTTTATTATTCTGCGCAAAAGCATTACCGGTATCACTGATACTTGACACACCCAATCCCAATAAAAATTTTGTGGACGTTGTAGTATATCCCATAAAATTGCGATGCAGTCTTCCACCCTTCCATGCCTTGTACAATTCATCGGTGGGCAAAGCAAAATGGTCCATGCCAATATCTACATAACCTTTTTTTGTGAGCAGTTCTTTGCCTTTCAGATACAAAAGAATCTTTTCCTCTGCCGAAGGCAAATGCGATTCATCGAACAAACGTTGTGCCTTGCTGGTCCATGGCACATGTGCATAGCTGTAAAACGCAATGCGGTCGGGTTTTAACTCAATGGTTTGGTAAATGGTTCTTTCAATACTTTCCAGGGTCTGTAAAGGCAATCCATAAATCAGGTCAAAGTTTACCGATGTAAAACCGGTTTCTCTTGCCATTTCAGTTGCCCTCTTTACGTTTTCAAATGGCTGTATCCTGTTAATGATGCGCTGCACTTCCGGGTCATTATCCTGCACTCCGTAGCTGATGCGTCGAAATCCAAGATTGTACAACATCTTCAAATGTTCCCTCGTAGTATTGTTGGGATGACCTTCAATACTAAATTCATGACGCGGATGAATGATGCTGCTTTTTAAAATAAAATTCAAAAGGCGCTGAAGATTTCTCGGAGAAAAAAAAGTTGGTGTTCCACCACCTATGTGCAACTCCCGGACAACCGGGGTTTGTTTCATCAACCGTCGATAGATGACCCACTCTTTTTCGATAGCCAGTAAGTATTCATCTTCTACCTTATGATTGGTTGTAATTTTTTTATTGCAGCCGCAATAGGTACAAAGCGATTCACAAAACGGCAAATGCAGGTAAAGACTGATCCCGTTGGTGTGGTTTTGTTCTTCAAATTTGTTGTGGAAAGCTGCTTTCCATTTATCCACATCTGTCTCCTCCTTCCAAAACGGCACGGTGGGATAACTGGTGTACCGGGGCACCGGTTGGTTATATTTTCATACTAAAATTGAATGCACCTTTTCCGCTTCCATGCTGCGAAAATAGATTTGGCGACAAAGGCAAAAGATGATACACGTTATATGGAAATACGAGTTTTATCAGCCCTCATCCTAACCTTCTCCCAACGGGAGAAGGGACTCAACCCGCCCACCTCGCTTTTCGAAGAGTCATAAATTGTTAAAGCACTCATTAATTTGGTGTCTCTCAATCCTGAATTATGACAACTCGTAAAAAATAATGAAATGTCAAATAAGTCTTTGCTGTGTACAAGCCCATGCCTCCCTCTACACCCTGGGTGGAGAGGGGCGAGGTGTGAGGTTAATACAGGAGGTTTTTTAGCTTCTCTACGTTATTGACAATGATCTTCCCGCTTTTGATATCAATCAGCTTCTCTGCTTTAAAATCACTCAATGTACGTATTAATGATTCGGTTGCGGTACCAACATATTGCGCAATATCTTCCCTTGAAATTTCAATGGGACTTGTTTGCTCTTTTAAATTGAACTTCTCAACAATATCAACCAAAGCTTTTGCTACTCTTTTACGTAAAGAACTGTAAGCAAGATTTAACAAACGCTCTTCCTTCTCCCTTACATTCTGTGTAATGATGTGAATGAATTTTGATGCAATGCTGATATCACTATACACCATTTGCAAAAAATCATCTTTAGGGATCATCATCACTTCCGCATCTTCCAAAATGGTAGCGCTATCGTCATAATTGGCATCTTCAATCAGCGCAGTATACCCAATAAAATCACCATCGCTGTATAGGTTGGTGATGTACTCTTTTCCATCTTCATGAGATTTGTAAGCTTTCACTTTACCCTTCATCAAATAATACAAAAAGCGGGGACGCTTACCTTCCTGGTAAAGCATTTGTTTTTTATCGTAGTTCTCAACAGCATATTGCTCTGAAAGTTTCTGTATGAGACCTGTACTTTTTACATCTTTTAAAAACTGGGTTAAACCTTGTGGAGAAGCTGTATAATTCTGTTCGAGTATCTGTGTTTTCTTCAACCGCATTTCCACCGCATTCAGCAATTCAATATCCTCGAACGGTTTGGTGATGTAATCATCAGCACCCATTTCCATTCCTTTACGAAAATCGCTACGCTCTGTTTTTGCTGTTAAAAAAATAAAAGGAATATGCTGTGTTTCGGGATTTTTGCGAAGCAGATGCAATACACCGTAACCATCCAGTTCCGGCATCATAATATCGCATACAATAACGGAAGGCTTTTGTTTTACGGCGACTTCAACTCCTTGCTTTCCGTTTTCAGCAGTAAAAGTTTTATAACCTGCCAGTTCCAAAATTTCGGCTGTATTTTCCCTGATGTCTGTGTTGTCGTCGATTACCAAAATCGTTTTTTCCATTTAAGAATATTTTACAGGAATTGTAAATGTAATAATTGTACCCATTCCTAATTCACTTTTCAAATTTACTTCACCTCCCAACAAGTCGAGATAACGTTTTACAATATGCAATCCAAGCCCTGTACCCTGGATATTTAATGCATTTTTTCCCCGGAAGAAGGAAGAGAACAAATGTTCCTGGTCTTGTTTTGAAATACCAATGCCTTCATCCCTGACTGAAATCAGAGCAGTGTCCTCCTTCACAACGCTGCTCACATGAACAGTTTTTCCTTCATCAGAAAATTTGATGGCATTGGTAACAAGATTGATTAAAATATTTTTGATCAGCTTTTTATCGCTTTCTATCACTTCCTCTCCGAAATGCTCATATTCAATATTCTGATTCTTTTTTGTAAGGCCGTTCATTTCTTCAATCGTCTCACTTAACAACTCATAAAGATTCAATTGGTCAAACTCGGCTCCCACTTTTCCTTCATCCAGCTTGCCAAGCGAGAGAAAATCGTCAAGCAAATCGTTCAAATGTTTTACAGAAGCTTTTATCTTATCAATATGCCTTTGCCTCTTATCCTGCTCTTCGGTTGTGGTATATCTTGCCAAAAGCGATGCTGATGAAAGCACTGTACTTAACGGTGTTCTGAATTCATGTGAAGCCATTGATACAAAACGGCTTTTGATATCACTCAACTGTCTTTCTTTATCCAGGGCTTCACTCAATTCTTCCTGCGATTGTTCCAGCCTTTGCAAAGCTTCTTTCAAAATAACGGTGCGTTCTTCCACTTTTGCTTCCAGTTCCGAATTCAGCTTTCTCATTTCATCCGATACTTTTTCGAGTTGTTTTTGCTGTTTAAGCATGTTCTTCTCTATCTCTTTTCTCGGAGTAATGTCGACAATAAATGCAATTACAAAACGGTGGTTGTTTTGCAAATAAGTACTTAAGCTTACTTCCACCGGAAAATTCTTCCCATCTTTTTTGCAGCCGTATAACTCCCGCTCATGACCCATTGAACGGTTGTTTGGATGCGCATAGAAATTATCTCTTTCTTTTACATGCGCTCTTCTAAGGTGTTCCGGTACCAACATCTCTATTTTTTGGCCGAGCATCTCATCCGATGTATAGCCAAAAATTCTGCAGGCAGAAGGATTTACCAATACGATGACCCCTTCATCATCAGTAATTACAAAACCTTCGGTAGCATTTTCAAATAAGGAATTGATATGCGATTTATCGTGCTGCAGTCTTGAAATAAGATCTTTGATATATAAAACAATTACCGTTGTAAAGAACACAAGCACCAAAAGATAGATGTACCGCATTTCAATCTCGGTAGAAAAACCAAGTCCCGTAAGCAGCGAATGCACAATAACGCAAACACCACTCAGCACCCCGGCAATGATGGTAGAACTCCGGTCCTGCACAAAAATGGATAAGAAAATAACTACCAGCAACCCGCTTAAGATAATAGTATAACCGGGAAGAAAATAGCTGGAGAGAAGCGTTATGACAAACACTCCAAAAGCTATTACAGACGCCTGCTTACGCGAAAGTTGTGGTAATGAAAACGGCACAAAAAATTTTTTCAAATTTAAGTTTAGAGTTGCAACAGCTCCTTTTCCATCTCAATGGCTTTCGGAAAAAGAATATGGTCTCCCAGGTGCGTATGCTGCGACATATCGCGATGGAATTCTTCAAGTTTGTGATAGATGGCAGACTGATCGGCACTGGCAGCCATCGGACAAGTATAATTATTGGTAAGAGTTTGTATCTCTTTTAAAATTGACATAATCACATCGTGCTCCTTTTCCATATTGCTTAATGGTTTTCGTAATGTGCGTACAAAAAGGTTCCCATACGTTTCCTTTCGGCAATGCGTACTTTTTATTTGCCGGATATAAGGGAAAATAATTTCTTCTTCATGACGACTGTGCGTCAATAGCAAAACCGAAAGCTCACGGAAGAGAAAAAGTATTTTATTGATCTGCGGATATTTTTTTTCATGACGTTCTATAAAAGCAACCAAAGAGGTTTCGATAGAAGGTATGGCCAGGTGCATGTAAGCGTGATGCAGGTCGCCC
>JAGIAB010000284.1 GCA_017745135.1 Flavisolibacter sp. | reverse complement strand
GGAAGGCTTCTACACGCAGCACGGCCTGCAATGCGGCTTCTGCACGCCGGGCATGCTGATGCGTGCCTACCGCTTTTTGCAAGAGAACCCGAATCCGACCGAGGAAGAAGTCCGCGCGGGCATGAGCGGCAAAATTACTGGATGAACGACGAATCCAATGGTGTTAACAATAATTTCCAATGGATACCTTTATCCTCTAAAACAAACGCATGAAAAGACTATTTGCTTTCACGCTTTTAATCGTTTCACTGCGTTTGAATGCTCAAAAAAACATTGATGGATTGATCCATGCTGAAAAGAGTTTTGCAGCTTACTCAGTTGCGCATGGCACAAAGGAAGCCTTCCTGAAATTTTTAGACAGTAATGGAGTTGTCTTCAACCAGGGCAAGGCAGTGAATGGAATTGAGACCTGGAACAAAAGAGAAAATGGGCAACAAGTGTTAAGCTGGAATCCGCAATATGCTGAAATAGCTGCTTCAAACGATTTTGGATATACAACCGGTCCCTGGGAATTACGGCTAAATGCAAACAATGATTCTGTAATTGCCCGTGGCCAATACACAACGGTTTGGCATATTAATGCGAACGGTGAATGGAAATTCCTGGTTGATCTTGGAGTTGGCAATACACTAAAAGTTTTGGCGTTACATGTAAATAAGATCAAAGCCAAAAAAATTATGGGTATTGCTACTACTAACGAAGTTTTAAAAGCCGAGCAAAATTTTATTGATGCTTACACAGTTGACAAAACAAAAGCTTATAGCGCTTATTTATCAAAACAAAGTATTTTAAACCGCAATGGTCTTTATCATCCTGCTATATCCAGGAAAAGCCAGTCAGCTATGATTACAAATAGCCCGGCGAATATTCAATTTACAATTACAGGTTCTGGCATTGCATCAACTGGAGACATCGCTTATGTTTATGGGAATACAATCATCAATAATAAGGCTGAAAATTACCTTCACATCTGGAGAAAAGAAAGAGATGGATGGAAGATGGCTTTGGAGGTGCTTCGTTATTGACCAAACCCATATTCAGCCTGAATTCCCTAAATTTGCGAAATTTAATTGCTTGCTGAAACGGTTGCCACTTATAGGAGTGCTGCCATACGCTGAATAGAATTACCGAACGTACAAGTGAGTGACACAACGGAAGCTGATAGCAACCATGTTGTTCACCAAATAAAAATTGCAGCCCATCACGAAACCATACCGATAACGAAACAGTAAACTACTAAACTACAAATACACATGGCAGATCTTTTTGAACGTCTTATGAAAAACTACGGCCCTCTCGGTCAGCACCGTGAAAGGGCTTATGGCTATTATGCATTTCCAAAACTGGAAGGTGAGATTGGAAGCCGCATGAAATTCCGTGGCAAGGATGTAATTGTATGGAGCCTGAACAATTATTTAGGGTTAGCTAATCATCCTGAAGTTCGCAAAGCAGATGCTGATGCAGCAGCCAAATACGGACTGGCTACACCTATGGGTGCACGAATGATGAGTGGCAATACCAATTTTCATGAGCAACTGGAAAAAGAGTTAGCCGCATTTGAAGGAAAAGAAGACGCCTGTTTATTGAATTATGGTTACCAGGGAATGGTAAGCATCATTGATGTTTTGTGCGGAAGACATGATGTGATTGTTTACGATGCAGAAAGCCATGCCTGCATTATTGATGGTGTTCGTTTGCATCCGGGTCACCGTTATGTTTTCAAACATAATGATATTGAAGATTGCCAAAAGCAATTGGAAAGAGCAACTGCACTTATTGAAAAGCAAGGATCCGGTGGAATTTTAGTAATTACAGAAGGTGTGTTTGGTATGGCCGGCGACCAGGGTAAATTGAGAGAGATTGCAGCGCTGAAAGAAAAATACCAGTTCCGTTTACTGGTTGATGATGCACATGGATTTGGAACCTTAGGAAAAACCGGCGCAGGTGCAGGTGAAGAACAAGGAGTTCAGGATGATATCGACTTATACTTCTCCACGTTTGCAAAATCAATGGCATCAATTGGCGCCTTTGTTGCAGGCGATAGAGCTATTATTGATTACATCCGCTGGAATATTCGCAGCCAGATTTTTGCAAAGAGTTTACCAATGCCGCTAACGCTTGGAAATTTGAAACGTCTGGAACTGCTTCGCACACAACCTCAGTTAAAAGATAAATTGTGGGAGAACGCATTGAAGCTTCAGAAGGGTTTGAAGGAAAAAGGATTTGATATTGGCAATACAGATTCGGTGGTGACACCTGTATATATGAAAGGCGGAGTGGAAGAAGCAACAGCAATGGTAATGGACCTTCGCGAAAATTATGGAGTGTTTGCTTCGGTGGTAGTGTATCCTGTAATTCCGAAAGGACATATCATTTATCGTTTGATTCCTACTGCCGTTCATACGGATGCTGATATTGCCGAAACGTTGAAAGCATTTGAAGCCACCAAGAAAAAGTTGGATGAAGGTGCGTATAAGGTGGAAGCAATTCCTGATATGGCAGAAGAAAGTGTGAAGAGAGGATAGTATAACCTTTGATTATTTCAATTAATTATTGAAGCCTTACGTTTAACGTGAGGCTTTTTGTTTAGTGCGCTGCCAGTTGGTTTTAAAGAAGAATAAAGATTGTGTAAATGGTTGTAAGAATAATTAGTTAGCGAGCTGCATTACTACTATCGGCTTCGGTTGTGTCACTCACTTGTGCGTTCGGTAATTTTATTGAGCAATTTGTAAGCGGCTAACCGCGTTCAGAAATTTACTGAAATTGTGGTTGATATAAACGTTTACTATTTTAGAGTTGCCCAAGCTATCAAGTATGCGCAATTAAACTAACTACATTTACAAGAACAATTTTGATCCTCTTTTTCACTATTGGTTTGACAAGCTTTTGCCTGAGCCAAACAATACCAAATCACTAACTTTATCAATCAAATCTTAACCATGAACCGATTTGTTTTAATGCTGGAAGGTGATGGAGATGACCGCTATATTACGCAGCAAACTTTATCCGAACTCCAGGTTGATATCCCAATTAAGTTTTCATCAAATAGCATTGAATTTTTCAACGTTCTTTCCGAAAGAGAAAAACCTGCGCTGATATTAATAGATTATAATTCTGTTCCCGAAAATGGGATCGAGGTTTTAAAGAAGCTGAAATCAAGCGCCGGCTATAACGACATTCCCGTGGTTATTCTAAGCGATAGCAATTTGCCCAAATACAAAAGCGAATGTTATCAGCACGGCGCCAGTTCATTTATCAAAAAGCCCGATAGTAGTGAAGGCACCAATAAAAAGATCGCTTCTTTCTTCAATTATTGATTCCAGGTGGTGGAAGTATAGTAAATCATTCCTGCTTTGTATCTTCAACACTTGTTATGAAAAAAATTGCCGTCGCCATAACGGGTGCCAGTGGATCGATTTATGCGAGATTGCTTTTGCAAAAATTAGAGCAGTTAAAGGAACAGATCACTGAACTTTCTTTAGTAATGACCGATAACGCCAAACAGGTTTGGGAAACTGAGTTAGGAGACAACAATTACAATAGTTTTTCCGGGAAGTATTTTTCAACTAAGGATTTTATGGCGCCCTTTGCATCGGGTTCTGCCAAATACGATGCCATGATCATTGTACCCTGCTCCATGGGAACCATGGGAAGAATTGCATCTGGTATTTCAAACGACCTGATTACAAGAGGCGCCGATGTAATGCTGAAAGAAAGAAAGAAGTTAATCCTTGTTATTCGTGATACGCCTTATAATTTGGTCCACATCCGAAATATGGAAACAGTAACATTAGCCGGAGGAATTATCTGCCCTGCTTCTCCTTCTTTTTACAGTAAGCCGCAAACTATTGAACAAGCGGCTGCGACTGTTGTGGACAGGGTAATTGATTTAGCGGGATTTGATATTAGCTCTTTCCGTTGGGGGAGTAAATAAGGACAACGTATTAAAACTCCGAAGGAGTGCTATTACTATAGCAACAAACATTCATCAATGGTGATGCAAACTCCGAAGGAGTGGCATTAGATTTCGAACGCTGAATAGTTTTCTGCAAAAAATATTGGAACAATGCTAAGATTGCTAATGCCACTCCTTCGGAGTTGTGAAGAAAATAAATCCCGATACTATTCTATAGTAATGCCATCCCTCCGGGATTGTTGATTTTAGAATTTACGACGATCCTCATTGCAAACTCGTGTTAAGTAAGGTCATGAAACGAAGCTTTTAAAGAACAATTTTCTTTTCATTATTAGTAGTGTCAACAACAAAAGACTAAACAAAAGCCAGTACATCGTTCCATTGATGGAAAAGAATTGGACAGGTGAAGTGAATACAATACCGATAAGAATAGCGGTTCCGAAGGAAAAAGCAATGCCTCTCTCCTTTCTTCCTTTGCAATATTTAATCATCATTGCAGTATTGGCTGGAATGGCTGATTGCAGTAAACCAATACCAATGCAAAACAAAACCATCTCCTCTTTGAAGAAACTAACTAAAGGCAT
>JAGIAB010000283.1:1197-4514 GCA_017745135.1 Flavisolibacter sp. | reverse complement strand
ATCGTTGTTGTCTCCACCTTCTTTGCTGATCCATTGCTTTACTTTATTGCGAATGGAATCGCTTTGCAATTGCAAAGACTTCAAATGCTCACCCCTATTATCTGCCTGGCTTCTATTGTTGGCGTCAAGTGCATAGGAAAATTCAGTTACTGCTTTTTGTTTTTCCAATGCCAACTGGTCGTAAGCTTGTTGTGCCAACTGCAAAGAATCTTTATAAACTGCACTGTTTTCAAGCTTTGAAAGTTGCTTGCTGTTAAAGAAAATAGGTGCTTTGTTAAAGAGATAGAATGTAAACACAAGTGTACCTATCAGCAGAATTAAAAACTGCATCGGCACTTTTACAAGCCCGTTCATTAACAATCCTACGCGGCTTTCACCTATTGACCTTGCTGTTAAATACCTTCCCACCTGCGACTGATCCGTTCCGAAATAAGAAAGTGCAAGAAAAAATCCACCGATGATACCACTGAATAAATTGTATTGATCGCTCCAGTTAAAACCATCTTTAGAAAAGCCGGTGGTAATGACATTCATCTTTCCGAGTTTTCCTCCCACATACAAAGCATCGGAAAAACCAACATGTTCTGGCAGCATTCTCACCACCATATAAGCCGCCAAAAACATTCCGGTAAATATGATGATGAGTTGCAATTGCTGCGTGTAAGCTACAGCTCTTGCTCCTCCGCAGGCGGTGTAAATGATCAACAGGCCACCCATAAAAATATTGGTCAGGTAAATATTCCATCCAAACAAGGAAGAAAGAATAATAGATGGAGCAAATACACTAATGCCGGTTGACAGCCCCCGCTGTAAAAGAAAAAGAAAAGATGTGAGCGTTCTTGTTTTACTATTGAAGCGATTTTCTAAATACTCATACGCTGTATAAACTTTTAGCTTATGAAATATGGGAACAAAGAAGATGCAGATCACCACCATTGCAATGGGTAATCCAAAATAATACTGAACAAAGCGCATCCCGTCGGTATAGGCTTGTCCCGGTGCAGAAATAAACGTAATGGCACTTGCCTGTGTGCCCATAATGCTTAATAGTATCAACCCCCAATGCATGCTACGGTTAGAAAGAAAATAACCATCGAGAGTATGGCTGGTACGGCTCCGGTAAACACCGTAAACGATTACAGCAACCAGAGATATAGCAAGTACAATCCAATCGAGATGGCTCATGCAAACGTTTTGGTCAACCAATAAAAGAGAATGATCAATAAAATGAGAAAGCCAATTACCAGCGCATACCAGTAACTCCAGCTTTTGAATAAAGGCACTTTATCTTTTTGATCGTTCATATTTCTCGCAGCGAACGCAGCGGAGCTACGACGCAAAGTTTTATAATTTATTAGCTATTCTATGAATTCCGTCTTTTAAATAAACCACATTAAAATTTATCAGTAATCCAAGTTTCAAATCGGTAAGCATTAGATAAGTCAGTACCTGTTTGAAATGAATATCTGCTAATGCCTCAATACTTTTTAATTCAACAATCACTTTATTATCTAAAATAACGTCAGCTCTAAATCCAACTTCCAGTTTTATTGCTTCATGAAAAAGTGGAATAGGATATTGCCGTACAAAAGGAATATTTGTTTTCATCCATTCATAACAAAAGATCTCTTCATAAACAGACTCAAACAAACCGGGTCCATATTGCCTATGTATCTTAAAGCAAATATCCAGCGCTTTTGTTGCTATTTCGTTTTCTGACATTTTCGTAGCGTTCTTTGCTTCTTTGCGATCGCTGCGTGAAATCATCTTCTTCTCAATAAACTTGATCCGAGTAATCCCAATACCAATCCTATGATCAATCCAAGACGCACATTTCTTAAAAAAATTCCAATGATCAAAGCAAGAAGGATAACAACACCAAATGAAATAAAACCTCTTGCCTTATCCGGCTTCTGTTCTGCCATTACAATTCCTTTTTCCTGTTCAACGCGATAATATTTGCCAACAACCTGTAAGCACCTGGCACACCCGAAGGCAGTTGTCTAAAAAACACCAAACTGGTATAGGTGAAATATCCTTTACCATATTTTGCAATCACCAATGCACCATCATCGGGTTGCTCACCCGGATCATTCATGCGTAAAATAGTTTGAAAATTAGAGTCTAAACGATCCGCATGATAAATACTTCTTTCCTGTACCCAATCTTTAAAATCATCCTGGGTGATTTTGTTTGGAAAATTGAGGACGGGGTGCTCCGGTTTTAAAAAAGTGACCTTTGCATTTTCATCAGTGATCCTTTTATTAACGACAGAAAAATTGTAAGGTCCCATCTTTCCACGAATGTTATTGGCCTGGCTGTATTGTACAATATAATTGCCCCCATTCTCCACATACTTCATCAGCTTGTCGTAATATTTATTCATCCAATCATTTGTGTTAAATGCTCTTACACCTGTTATAATCGCATCGTATTGCTGAAGATTGTTTCTCGCTAATTCTTTTTCCGTGAGAAGCGTTACATCATAACCCATCTCCTCCAGTGCTTCAGGAATTTTATCACCCGCGCCTACTATGTAACCAATTCTTTTATTGTAAATCTTCAGGTTAATAGGAACAAGCTTCACCCAATCCGTATAAAAATAATTGATGAAAGGAATGTGCTCATACTTAACAGTGGCAAGAGCCATATAATTCAGCGCTGAAGAATCAAACCTGACAGAAGGAATAACTTTTTCAATATCATCAATAGATTTCGGATCAACACTTACCTGGAATTGTTGCGTAGCGTTTTTAGCAACCCTTCCGGAAGAATCTTTGAGAGAAACAACATGTTTTGTTCCGATCTCTGCGTAAACCTGTTCCTTCTTATAGTCAATATTGGTATTCGCCACGATTTGAATTGCAAAAGATTTCTTTTCGTTTTCTGTCTTTTTCAGAAGTACCAGTTCAGGATTTGTGTACACTAAGGCTCTTGGAACAACTGTCACCGGTTGATTCTGCTCTCCCCTTACCTGGTCTACATATTTATACTTCACAATCTTTTCGAAAAAGAACTCCTGGCCTGCAATCGTAAGATCAAACAATGCTTTAAATGAGGGTTCAATATCCGGTTGTCCAATCAGTTGCTGGTTCGACACATTGAAATGCCCTTCCTCCATAGGTTTTTGCAACCAATACGGCTGGCTTACAGGCATGGAAGGCGCAGCCTTTATCGTTTTGGTGAAATTAACATTCCTGTTAGGCGCTAATGTTACGCGGAACGAAGAATCAAAATTTTCAACCCGTACAAATTCCAATTTAGCGCCAACACCTAACCTGTCGTTGATAGAAAAATTAAGTCGCAATGAATCGCCC
>JAGIAB010000283.1:0-1187 GCA_017745135.1 Flavisolibacter sp. | reverse complement strand
GCCCTGGGCAATATAATTTTCATTGGTAAAACACTCCATCCATAAACCACTGGCCTGTTCAATCAGGGATTTCACTTCGGCTTGTTTTTGCTCTCTCCAGTAACGATCAGATATTCCTCCAACAGCATTGTATATTTTAACTAAAGCAGGTAATGATTTTTGTGGTGCCGAAAAATCAAAAGAAGCCATTGCATCGTTAATCAGCGCCTGCACTTTCTCTCCACCATTTACTCTTTTCCAACTGACGTCAACATCTTCAAATAAATCATTTGTTGGGGCACTGCCGCCTGTGGTTCTGAAATATTCCAATGCCTCGCCCCTGCTTCTTGCAGAACCAAAGCCCTGGCTTTTATGCTGGCTCCGGCTTTCTGCAGCGATTTCTCCGTAGCTCTTGCCCAGAATGGGATTATAACCACCAACATCCAAACGCAACTGGTCATCAGTAATTGTATTCTGTCCTCCGAAATTAAAACCGTTGAATAAAATTCTTTTGGCCTGCCAGGGCTGAACAAATCTCAACTGCTCGGGAAAACGTTTAGGATCTGCAGCAGCCGTAAATGCTTCGTTGGCTAAAATAGCTGACGCTGTATGATGACCATGACCACCTTCGCCGGTGGTTGGAAATCTTGTGATAATGACATCAGGTTGAAATTGACGGATGACCCAAACCACATCGGAAAGAATTTTTTCTCTATCCCATTTGGCGAACGTTTCCTCCGGTGTTTTGGAAAAGCCAAAATCATAAGCTCTTGTAAAAAACTGTTCAGCACCGTCTATCCTTCTTGCCGATAACAATTCCTGTGTACGAATCATACCTAAAGCAATACCCTGTTCATCGCCAATTAAGTTTTGTCCTCCATCACCTCTTGTCATTGATAAGTATCCCGTTCTGTACAAACGGTCTTTTGAAAAATAAGTGAGCAGTCTTGTGTTCTCATCGTCAGGATGTGCAGCTACGTACAAAACTCTTCCTAAAACGTTCAACTTTTTTAATCCTAAAAAAATATCCGCCGAAGTTTGAGAAAATGAAAGTGTAACGAATGTACTACAGGTAATAAGCAGTAGAAATTTTTTCATTGGTTCCAATTAAAAAATCTTCAAGGAAATCTTAAAGTAAAAGAAAAAGGGTGAAACCATCTCTACGCTTTACCAGATTTATAAAAATTTTATTGACCCACAAGAAAAAC
>JAGIAB010000282.1 GCA_017745135.1 Flavisolibacter sp. | reverse complement strand
TGATAAAGTAAAAGAAAACTGGAAGAAGCAAAACGCCGTGAATTTGCAATCCAATAGTTTTTGGTTAAGAACCTTGAGCTATGCCTGGATAGAACGCCGCGATCCTGAAGAGATTTTATTATTTGAGGACAGGGTGCAAAAGCTTACCACAACAGATTTGCAGAAGGCTGCTCAAAAATATCTCGACCTGAATAATTATGTGAAGGTGGTGCTTTACCCCGAAAATGCTTCGGTTGCCACGGAGCAACCCGCGCCGAAACCGTTTTAAATTTAAGCCCCTTTTTAGGGGCTTTTTTGGTATTATGTGTTGCAATAGCATAACAAATAAACCATGACAAAAAGCAAACTACTGCGAATGGACAATGTGGGCATTGTTGTAGAATCTCTCGATGGTGCCATTTCTTTTTTTACCGAATTAGGATTGAAGCTGGAAGGGCGGATGATGATAGAAGGCGAATGGGCCGGACGTGTAACCGGCTTACCTTCACAACGTGTTGAGATTGCCATGATGGTGACTCCTGATGGACACAGCCGCCTCGAGCTCTCACGATTTTTGGCACCTGCAACTGTTGCCGATCACAGGGAAGCTCCGGTGAATGCTCTCGGCTACCTGCGTGTGATGTTTGCCGTTGACAATATTGACGAAGTGCTCACCAGGCTTTACCAACATGGTGCTACCCTCGTTAGCGAAGTGGTTCAGTACGAGAACGCCTATCGTCTTTGCTACATCCGCGGACATGAAGGAATTTTGATTGGGCTTGCAGAACCGTTGGGTAAGAAGTGATATGGGGGTGGTGCATTGGAGGAAATAATTCTGAAGACTTTTGATTTTTAAACTCCTTAGCAGCTTATTTGTTGGTGTGTCCATCCGCATTGTACGCCGAGTCCCTGCGGAAACTCGGTTGGAAAGGAAATGGCGGGAAAGATTGGAGAATAACAAAGGAGAGATCATTAATTAAATTGGTTTGGAAATAAAAGAGGCGATAGACCTTATAAGCTTCCCGGTAAAGGAAGAAGTGCAAACCTGGGCCGACCTGGTTGTGGCTCAGGCTTGTTTACAAAAGCTTTAGCAAGTTTATTGCCGCAAGGTTCAACGGTACATGCAGTTGATGTGGATGCAAAAGCACTTCAAAAAATTCCGAAGGAATATAATGGCGTACGCCTTGAAACATCCGTAATGGATTTTTCATCGGGAGTGTTCCCGTTTCATCAATTGGATGGAATCCTGATGGCGAATTCCTTGCATTATGTAAGGGATAAAGAACCGTTTTTGGGCCGCCTGATGAATGCATTAAAAGAGGACGGCTGTTTTTTATTGGTGGATTACGATATGAATAAAGCCAACCATTGGGTGCCCTATCCACTGCCTATTGCTGCTGCAGAAGAATTGTTTTTAAAATGCAACGTTCAATCGTTTGAAGTGTTGAATAAAAGGAGATCGGTTTTTGGTGATCGAATGATGTATGCGATGTTGGTGAAGAAGTAAGGATGAATTTACGCCGAGTCCCTGCGGAGACTTGGCTGGAAGGGTCAGAACGACTTGTTTTTAAAAAAATAATCTGAAATCTTTACAACACCAAAACTTACAGCAATGAATGATATTATTACTAACGCCATTCAAAATCGTCAACTTTTATCTTTTACATACGAATCCTTATTTCGTATCGTTGAACCACACTGTTATGGTAAAACTTATAAAGGCAATTATTGCTTACGTGCACACCAAGTAGATGGCGAAAGCTCTACAGGTTATATGGGATGGAAATTATTTGACCTTTCTAAAGCTTCTAATGTTCAACTATTAGATACAGCTTTCCAATCCATACGAGAAGGCTACAAAAAAGGTGATCGTCAAATGACAGAAATTTTCATAGAACTATAAAGGCAAATATGTACTTATCAAAGATTGTTATTCTAAACTACAGAAGTTGTAAATGCATCGACATTGATTTATTAAAAGATGTGCCCAATATTTATATAGGAGTTAATGATTGTGGGAAAACATCGATACTTAAGGCAATTGGGTTGCTTTTAGATGATAAACCTCATTTCAATTTTGTAAGAGAAAATGCTTCCAAAAAAGATTTTTCAAACTCTCCATTAACGGAAGAAGAATTTGAGGCGAAGCTGCACAATATTGGCAAGCCTGGGTTATCATACAACAGGAATCAAGCTGTTATTATAGGCAAGTTCATTCCTGAAGCAGAAGATATTACAGAAGACAATATTGAGAAGTATAGTAATCAACTAGCATGGTGCTTGGAGTGCAATTCTGATGAATTGTGGATCGCAAAGGTGTTTGATAATAATACTAATACATCAAAATGCTACCTGTATTTGAATGATCAATTAGATAGTGCAGATGAACCTTGTAAATTTTATTCTTTGTCTCAAACTAATCTAAATGCACAACGAAAAGCACATCAAGTAGATGATGACATCAAGAATGAAAATGGAGTAGGAAGATATTCAAAGCTAGAGATTATCAGAGCGCTTTATAATAAGCTAGGTACTGATTTAATGTGGACAGAGTACAAGTATGAATCTGAGTTTTTTCCAAAGTTTAGATATCTTGATTGGAACATGTCTCTTGACGAGATTAATAAAACGGCCACTGATATTATGTCCTCAATCATCACAAATTTCGTGAGTCCGGTAAAGGCAAATGCATTAGAACAAGCTAGCGCGGCTGAACTAGCAATTAATGAACGGCTTGAGGACTTAAAAGAAATTATTGCTGAAATAGCACCTATAACTGGCTTAAAGACAAAAGTCCAATTTAGCGTTCAGGAGAAAGTAACCGATGTATTTGTAAATAAGAGCCGTGCTGACGGCGACATCCATATGGAGTTACAAGGTGATGGATTAAAAAGACAGATATGGTTTGCTTTAGTTAAAGCAAGTCTGTCAGTCATTCCTGATGGCTCAACTTCAAAAAGATTTATATGGGCGTTTGATGAACCAGAAACCCACTTATATCCTTCTGCACAACGAAAACTGTTTGATATTATAAAGGACGTAAATAAAAAGAATGTTCAGTGCCTTGTAAGTACCCATTCGACTGTGTTTATAGATAAATCACAACTTAGTGCTATAAAGTGTGTACAACAAGCGGAACATTGCTATAGTGAGTACTATACATGTGTCAATGTCGATGACGTTTTTATGTCTTTGGAAATTAGAAACTCAGATTTTTTATTTTATGATAAATTCCTCGTGATTGAAGGACAAACTGAGCATCATTTAATTCCAGCTTTATATAAATTGTATGCAAACACAAACCTTAAAGATGAAAACATTCAGCTAATTAATTTGAATGGAGCCTCAAAATGGACGGAGCAAAAACATTCATTGGAAAATGTACTTAACGGTTTTAAAAAATCGTTGGATGATGTAGTCTATCTTTTTGATAATGATCAGAAGTTTAAAATCGGACAAGGAGCAATTAATGGCAACCTGTTTTTCGTCGGGAATCAAGATATAGAAGATGCAATCGCTAATGAAGTTTGGATTAAAATAGTTGAAGAAGCTACAGAAGGCGCAGTAGTATTGAAAGATGAAGAAATAGCAGGTATAAAAGAAGCTATTCCTGCCGGCTATGAGGTTAAAAGCTCAAAGGAAAAATTTTTGGGTCGGTTAGAAACTTTGACAAAGCAGCGACTTGAAGCGGCTTTAGACAATCCTATTACCTATGATATTCTTCCTAGGAAGGGAGCAAGCCTCGCTGAAAACATTCTCAAACACATTACGCTGGATTTAATACCTGCAAAGATCATTGAGTGTTTTCAAAAGTTGTCACCGAGGGAACTAATTGTTGCAGAAGTAATGCCAGTAGAAGGTAGTGCTTAATTAAGTGTGTCATTTTTGAGTATTCGTTCACCGAAGTAATTTATCAGTTCTGTTCGTACCTGGGGCCATCCAAACATTTGCCCTTGCCATTTGGTATTGGCATTGATGGTTGCAAGATAGATTTGTTTAACAATGGCGTCTTCTGAAGCAAAAGCCCCTTTGGTTTTGGTTACTTTTCTTACCATACGATGGTAGCTTTCAATGGGATTAGTGGTGTAAATGATTCTTCTGATGGCAGCGGTGTAATCAAAAAAGGTTACAAGTCTATCCCAGTTGTTTCGCCAGCTTTTAAAAATGATGGCATATTTCTGTGCCCATTTGGTTTGGGCTTCATCAAGATAGCGCAGTGCCATATCAGCATTGACTGCTTTGTACACTTTTTTCAAGTCTGTTACGCAGGCTCTTAAGTCCTTCCATGCAAGGTACTTCATGGAGTTGCGCATCTGATGAACCAGGCAAAGTTGTACCTGTGTGGCCGGAAAGCTGTCTTCAATGGCCTCTGCAAAGCCTTTCAAATTATCGATGCAGGCAATCAGGATATCTTTTACACCCCGCACCTTCAGTTCATTTAAAACACTTCGCCAAAAACTGCTTGCTTCACTATCTCCAAAGTAAATACCGATTACTTCTTTTTGCCCCTCCACCGTTACGGCCAATATCGAATAAC
>JAGIAB010000281.1 GCA_017745135.1 Flavisolibacter sp. | reverse complement strand
TCAGAATCTTTTGCCTCTTTATTTCGAAGAATCGAAAAAGCAAACCTCTGAAATCTGGGGCAAGGATCTTCGATTTGAAAAGGGAGAAATGATCAAGATCGTTGCACCATCAGGCAGTGGAAAAACTTCGCTGACCCATTTTGTTTATGGCACACGCAACGATTACTCCGGCACAATCACTTTCAATGGAAATAACACCAGGCAATTTTCGTTCGAGAATTTTGCCAACTGGAGAAAAGATCATTTCAGCATTGTTTTCCAGGACCTCCGTTTGTTCCCCGAGCAAACTGTTTTTCAAAACATCGATATCAAACGCCAGTTGAATCCATTTCATCCGCCCGAAAAAATTCAAAAGATGGCAGAACGTTTGGGTATTGGCAAAAAACTGGATTCAAAAGCAAAAACCTGTTCTTATGGTGAGCAGCAACGCGTAGCGATCATTCGTGCACTAATGCAGCCCTTTGATTTTTTAATGCTGGACGAACCTTTCAGTCACCTGGATAATGTAAACCGCCAAATTGCTATGGAATTAATGACTGAAGAAGCAAATATTCGCGGCGCTTCTATCATTCTTGCCGACTTGCAGCGGATTGACTTTTTTCCTTACACTAAAATCTTCCATCTATAGTGCTATCCTACAAACCCATAAAACCTTTGCTGCAAACCGGAACAAAAGCAAGTTCGCGGTGGCTCTCCTATATTGGATTAGGTGCAGGTGTTTTGTTGTTATTGGTATCGGTTCAAATGTTCATCAACCTTGACCAGTTACTTAACAAAGTCAATACAAGAAAGAATGGGTTTGATTTCATCTCCATCTCAAAAAAAATCAACGACGAAAACCAAACCATAAAAAATGTATTTACCAACCAGGAAATTGATGAATTAAAATCAAAGCCTTTTGTGGACGGCGTAGCGCCATTGATTGCGAATGAATTTCGTGTACACATCAGTGCGCAGGGAATTTTTGGAACAGATCTTTTTTTAGAAACACTCGAAAACGAATTTATTGATACTGTCCCTTCTTCGTTTCATTGGACGCAGGGACAAATGATCGTTCCCTTAATTATCTCCTCTGATTTTTTGGAAGCCTATAATGTTTTTGCTCCGGGAAATAATTTGCCACAGATGTCTGCCGAAACGGCAACACGATTGCCGATTTTGATTGAGTGTTCAGGGCAGGGAAAAGAAATTACTTTCCAGGGACGCATTGTTGCATTCAGTGACCGCATCAATTCTGTTTTGGTACCCAAACCATTTTTGGATTGGGCCAATCAAAACCTTGGACAGGTTTCAGAACATGGAGCCACAAGGCTTTTCATTAAAACAAAAGATGCCAATAATCCTAATTTTCTTTCTTATCTCGACCAAAACAATTATTTGGTGAATAAAGACAAAACAAGATTGGGAAGAACCAAACAAACCTTACAGGCCGTGTTTAGTGGCCTTGGAATTTTTGGTTTGCTGGTAGTTGTAATGGCTTTGATGTTGTTCTCATTTTATTTACAACTTTTAATTGCAAGAAGCCGGGATAGTTTGCAGTTGCTATTACTACTAGGTTATTCCCCTAACTGGTTAAGCAAAAATGTTTCAAGACAATTTATTCCTGTTTACATCTTTATTGTATTGGCAGCACTTACCATCACACAGTTATTGCAATGGGCATTTCATCATACGGTTATGTATGACAGGCCTGAATTAACCAGCGTGGTTAACTGGATTGTAGTAGTAATTGCAGTTGGACTGATTCTACTCTCCATTATTACCAACTATCGCCTGGTAAGAAAACTTCTTTATAAATTGTATTAACGCATTAAGTGCAAACTAAAATAGTTGATGGCAGAATCAAATGTTCCGTCATCATCTTCCTCTACATTTCTATACCCTGCTTTGTAGTTGCTGAATCTTGTTTCTCTCCAATAATGGTTGGTTGAATCCATTCCTTTGTAAAAAATGGTTTGATACAATTGCTTTGGAATATTTTCGGAGTAGTTGATGGCTTGCAATTCTGTAGCAGTATCTTTTAAAAAAGCAAAGTACAATTCGGCTCCGCCGGGATAAAGAAAATAATGTACCTGGTTCCCTGCTGAATCAACACTGGTTTCTGTTTTTGAGTACTTCTTTGGCACTACTGCATTAACCGAATGTTTTGTTCCATTCTCCGAAAATGAGAAATTCGTTTTTTTAAGATCGCTGAACAAAAAACAGGAACTACAAAACATCATCAAAAGAAAAAAGGCAATGAATTGCTTCATGCCTAAGCTGTTTCAAAAATTATGCTGCCCCAATTATTGACATAATTCATAAATAACCGAAGCTCCCTGCCCCACACCCACACACATTGTAGCCAAACCATACTTGCTTCCCCTGCGCTTCATTTCATGGACAAGAGTTGTAGAAAGTCGCACTCCGCTACAGCCAAGCGGGTGGCCTAATGCAATAGCGCCGCCATTTACGTTTACTTTGTTGGGATCAATTCCAAGATCATGAATACAGGCAAGCGATTGCGATGCAAAGGCTTCATTCAACTCTACAAGATCAATATTGGCAATAGAAAGGCTTGCACGTTTTAAAGCCTTTTGCGTAGCTGGCACAGGGCCAATTCCCATGATTGCAGGATCAACTCCCGCTACAGCCATCGCAATCACCTTTGCAAGAGGTTTAAGATTGTATTTTTTTACTGCATCATCACTGGCCAACAACATGGCGGCTGCTCCGTCATTAATGCCAGAAGAATTGCCGGCCGTAACCGTTCCGTCTTTTACAAAGGCAGACTTCAACGAAGCCAGTTTTTCGAGAGAGGTTTTGCGAGGATGTTCATCTGTATCTACAACTTTCTTTGCGCCCCGTCCGACCGGGTCATCCGGGCGGGCTTTTTCGCCTTCGATCTCAACACCAACAATTTCATCTTTCCATATGCCTTTTTCCAAAGCAGCGAAATATTTTTCCTGCGATTGAAAAGCAAATTCATCCTGTGCTTCACGACTTATCTTCCATTGCTTCGCCACATTCTCTGCTGTTTCTCCCATTGAAAAAGGATAATGAACATCCGCTAATTTCTTATTGATGAATCTCCATCCAAGTGTAGTATCAAAAACTTCTGCAGTACGTTGAAAAGGTTGTGTTGATTTAGAAAGGACAAAGGGTGCACGACTCATACTTTCAACTCCACACGCAATGATCAGTTCTGCATCTTCACACATGATTTGTCTCGATGCATCCATAATTGCCTGTAACCCTGATGCACACAAGCGATTAACAGTATTACCTGCGACAGAAGTTGGCAACCCTGCCAGCAAGGCAGCCATTCTTGCTACATTGCGATTATCTTCTCCAGCCTGGTTGGCGTCGCCGGCAATTATGTCTTCAATATCTATCGGGTCGATTGAGCCATTTCTTGCCAGCAATTCCCTGATAATATGTGCCAATAAATCATCCGGGCGAACTGAACTCAAAGCGCCGCCATACCTGCCTATTGGAGTTCTTATAGCATCGATTACATAAACATCTCTCATGGTTACCTGTCTTGATTCAAAGATACTGTATCGCATAGCTCCTGTACGAAACGTAATGAACCATTGAACGCTTTTATTTTACCGGATGGAATCAGGCATTACAATTTTGCCAAAACAAAGATTCACTCATCACTGAAAAACCAGATGTTGCGGAATGGTCCATTATTGTGACAGATGGTTTTATGCAATCATAAACTATTTGTACTTTTAAATTCATTTCCTCCCTTATTGATAGCCCCCGACAGCCCTCGAAAAATTTTTCTGAAACGTAAAGCGAAACTCATGTTACATTACCAACGAGTGCTGTTGTTCATTTCAGTTATTTTTTTTGTAAACAATCCATTAAGCAGCCAATCAAAATTGCAGGGCTCTGTAGTTAAAGACAAGCATCAACCCTTACCGGGAGCTACTGTTTTATTATTGAACTCGAAAGATTCTTCTCTTGTCAAAGGCTTGCTCAGTGCAACAGATGGCAATTATTTTTTTGAAAAAATTGCACCGGGAAGTTATATTCTGGCAGCATCTTATAGCGGCTACAAACAAGCGTACACACCGGTCATTACTGTTGCTGAAAATGAAAGCAGAATCATAGATCCATTAACATTGACAGAAAAGAGCAATACACTGGAAGGCGTAACGGTTGCAGCAAGAAGACCATTGTTTGAACAAAAAATTGACCGGATGGTGATCAATGTTGCCAATAATATCACAGCCGCAGGAAGCACGGTTTTGGATGTATTGGAACGTTCTCCGGGCGTTGTCGTTGACCGGCAGAATAATTCTCTTTCAATAAATGGGAAAAGTGGAGTGGTGGTCATGATCAACGGAAGAATCAATCACATGCCTGTTACGGCTCTTGTACAAATGCTTGCAGGCATGCCGTCTGACAATGTTGAGAAAGTAGAACTGATCACCACTCCGCCAGCCAACTTCGATGCCGAAGGCAATGCCGGTTACATCAATATTGTTTTGAAAAAAAATATGCAATTAGGAACCAACGGCTCCTACTC
>JAGIAB010000280.1 GCA_017745135.1 Flavisolibacter sp. | reverse complement strand
AAAATCTTTTCTACTTTTCCATATCTAATATCTTTGAAAAATGAAGAAAAAAATTGCACTGGTTACCGGCGGCTTTTCAGGTGAGGCGGTTATCTCTTACCGTTCTGCAAATACCATTTACAATCATCTTGACAAAGACAGGTTTGATGTTTACAAAATCGACATCAATCCCCAGGGCTGGTTTTATGAAGATGCATCAGGCAATAAAACAGAAGTTGACAAAAATGATTTTACGGTCACCTGCGATGGTAAAAAAATAAATTTCGATGCCGTGTTCATTGGCATGCACGGAACACCGGGCGAAGATGGAAAACTTCAGGGCTATTTTGATGTGCTTGGATTACCTTACACTTCGTGCAATTCGGCAACATCGGCACTTACTTTCAATAAACGATACACAACAGCAGTAGCAGGGATGTCGGGAATTAATGTTGCCCGTTCTGTTTTATTCATCAAAGGACAGTTTGATAATGCCGACGAAGTAGTTCAAAATTTAAAATTTCCGGTTTTTGTAAAGCCAAATAATGGCGGATCAAGCATTGGCATGTCGAAAGTGAACAATGCTTCTGAAGAATTGGGCGCCGCTATTGAAAAAGCGTTTAAAGAAGACGACCAGGTGCTGGTTGAAGAAATGATACAGGGAAGGGAATTTACTGTTGGCGTTTTCAGAACAAGGGGCGAGATCATTGTTCTTCCCATAACGGAAGTAACTGCACATAAGGAGTTTTTTGATTTTGAAGCGAAGTATGGTGGCAAATCCACTGAAACTACGCCGGCACAAATGCCTGATGAATGGAGATTAAAACTGGAAGCTGCCGCGAGAAAAATATACGAGGTATTTAATTGCAGGGGGGTGGTAAGGATCGACTTTATTTACAGTGAAGAAAAGAATATGCCTTACATGCTGGAGATCAACACCATTCCGGGCCAAAGCGATGCCAGCGTGGTGCCGCAACAGGTAAGGGCGAAAGGCTGGAACCTCACCGATTTTTATACCCGGCTTGTGGAAGAAGCGTTAGCAAAATCTTAAGTTCGGGTTTGAGGAACTTTAACCTGCCACCTGTAGCATGTAACTTGTAACCTGCTTATATTGCACACCCAAACGAAAAGCCTGAATGATCAAATACATCACAAGTCGCCCGCTTTGGTTCAATATCCTCGTTGCTATTGGCGGAATTTTTCTTCTGTTGGTTATTTTCATTTTGCTTTTGGGAGTAATTACCCGGCATGGTAAATCAAGTAATGTTCCTTACGTAGTAGGTAAAAATATTAATGATGTGGAAAGGCAATTGGGTGATGCCGGTTTTGAAACGGTAATCCAGGATTCCGTTTATTATGATTCTTTGCCTCCGGGGATTGTGATCAAGCAGGTGCCGGATGCTGATGCTGTAGTAAAAGTGAATCGTACGGTTTATGTCATCATCAACCGTTTTGTAGCTCCTGATGTTTCCATGCCGAACATTATTGGTTATAGTTTGCGTAATGCCCAATATACTTTAGAAAGTATGGGACTGAAACTTGGAGATACCACAACACGGGTTGACTTTGCAAAGAATACTGTGCTCGAAATATCGCTTAACGGGAAAGATGTCAAGCCGGGAGATAAGATAAAAGTTGGAAGCAGGATAGATTTGGTGATCGCGAGTGGAAGGGGAGAAGAAGAGATCAAAGTTCCCAAACTTATAGGATTGCAGGTTGCAGATGCCAGAGTGTTGTTGGAGCAATATGGATTGAACCTGGGAGCGATCGTACGCAGTCCGGATGTCACTGATATTGATAACGCATGGATATACAGGCAGGAACCAATGCCGGGAGCAGGACGCATCCGTGCCGGACAGTTGATTGATGTTTGGGTTCAGGTTGATAGACCTGTTTCAGATTCTTTTCAAAACGAACAACCTTTTCAATTTCCAGAGCAATGAAAAATATTACCGTTGAAGAATTAAAAGAAAGAATGGATCGTGGCGAGAAGATCAATTTAATTGATTGCCGCGAGCCGCATGAATACGAAGAAGCGAATCTTGGTGGAAGATTAATTCCATTAGGAAAGATTCAAACCATGCAGATCGAAGAGATTGAAGATCTCAAAAATGAAGAAGTGATTGTGCATTGCAGAAGTGGCAAACGCAGTGCAATGGCTTGTCTAGTGCTCGATCAAATGGGATTTACCAATACTTATAATGTGGTTGGTGGCATACTGGAGTGGCAGGAAAAATTTGGTACCACTAAATAGTTGCAAATTACAGGTTTCATGTTCCAGGGCTGGTTACCTGTTGTAACATGAAACCTGTAGCGGATTCTTTACAGCTTCACATTCAATCCGAGCATCCAATTCGTTCCCGCCATCGGATAGTAATAATTCTCAGTCGTTAAATCTGAAGCAACATAATAACTGAAGGTATACCCGTTCGGTTCATATTTTTTGTTGAACACATTGTTCACCTGGAAAATAAGATCAACATTCTTCAGCCGGTTTTTACTGAATGAGTAGATGGCTCTTACATCTTCAGTGAAATAGGGGTTCAGCTTTCGACGATTGTTTTCTGTATTATCAAGGTATTGCTTGCCTACGTATTTGCTCAAAAAATCGATATTCAATTGCTTCACTGGCATTAAGGTTATAGTAGCAGCACCAGTGACGTCCGGTGAAAAAGAAATAGCAGATTCTCTATAAAACTTAGTGTCCTGGCCTAACCAATTATAACTGGCATCATAGGCGTCGATGTACTCTGTAAAGTTTTTAATGCGGTTTCTGCTAAGTGTTAAGTTGGCGCCTGCTTTCAACCATTTATTGATCATTGATGAACCCTGCAATTCAATACCCAGGCGATAACTGTTGGGGATATTTGTCCGGGTATAAGCACCAACATCGTTGATCTGTCCTGTTAACACCAGTTGATCCTTGTATTGCATGTAGTAAAAATTGGCAGATAAGAAAGATTGACTGTTCTTTCTCTCAATACCAGCCTCCCAATCTTGCAAGGTTTCAGGCTTTGGTTGTTGATTTTTACCAGCCTCAAAATCATCGCGGTTGGGTTCTTTGTGGGCAACGCTATATGACCCGTAAACCAGCCAGTTGTTTTGATGATAGCTCAGACCAATTTTGGGATTGAAAAAATTGTAGGTATTGTAGATAAAGAGTTTTGGATTACCCCGAAACCCTAAAAGATCATACTCTACTCTTCTGAATTGCGCATCGGCAAACAATTGAAGTTGATTCGTAATGTCCTGCTGCCATTTACCATAAACATTGAAATCTTTTTTGAAAGCATCAAGATCATACCATCTTTTTGAACCATTCCAAACCTGTTCTGACCATATTACTTTTCCAAAATGATTGCCATCATATTTTGTGATGGCCCCTCCAAATGTCAGTCTTGTTTTTGCAGATTGTTTTTGCAGGGAAAAAATGCTTCCGTAGTAATAATTTTTCAGCCATAGTTGCCTGATCAAATCTGTTTCGGTAATGGTGGTCCCGCCAACAACAGGATAGGCCAATCCATATTTTGCATAATCCTGATTTGCCCTGTATTCTTCATAATAGCCTTTTCCGGGAGTTAGGAAACCAGCAATATTGAAGCTGAAGTTTGGATTGAAGCGATGCGTGAAGAACATTTGATAATGATCCTGCCGATAATTATCCGTTTCATTGTTGTACGGTTCTCCGGGTTTTTCCATTCCTGCATAATTGATGGTACGATGCGTTTTCAGGTCTGACTCAGAAACGCCATTCCAGGCCTGGTAGGTTTTTTCCTTTCCTGAAAAAACGTTGATGCGTAAATCATTTTTATCAGATAAATAAGCGGCAGATAGGTAACCAGACCTCAAATTAGTGCTCGCCCTGTCAATGTAACCATCGCTTGAAACCCTTGATACTCTCGCATCAACAGTAAAATGATTGCCCAGTAACCCAGTTCCTGCTTTAATGGTATTTTTCCAGGTATTAAATGAGCCATAGCTGTTGTTGATCTCAGTATAGGCTTTCTTATTCACATCATTCGTGCTGAAATTAATCGTAGCTCCAAAAGCTCCGGCTCCATTGGTAGAAGTGCCAACGCCTCTTTGTATCTGAATTCGGTTAACGGAGGAAGCAAAATCGGGAAGGTCGACAAAAAAACTTCCCTGGCTTTCGGCATCGTTGTATGGGATGCCGTTGAGGGTTACGTTGATCCTTGTTGCATCGGTTCCGCGGATGCGGATGCCCGTATAGCCTATACCGTTGCCGGCATCGGAGTTCACTACAACAGAAGGTGTTTGATTCAGCAAAAAAGGGAGGTCCTGCCCCAGATTTTGCCGGGCAATGTCTTTTTTGTCCAAATTGGTTTTTGCAAATGGGGCAGTAGGGGGAGCGATTACGGCTCTTACTTCTACCGGCGGTAAATCAGTGGTGTCTTTTTTTTCCTGTGACGACGCGATTAGCGGGAAAGCGGAACAAATTAAAATTACAGTCCTTTTCATTTTTAAAGATTTTTAAATGAAAGGGAATGCGAAAGGAGAGAGTTTTCAGTTGGCAATTGGCAGTATACTGAAGACCGTTAACTGTAAC
>JAGIAB010000027.1:16258-17957 GCA_017745135.1 Flavisolibacter sp. | reverse complement strand
CCCATGTGTATTGCAGGTGTGTTCGGTGGATTGCATAGCGGCGTTACGGAAAAAACCACAAATATTTTTTTAGAGAGTGCTTATTTCGATCCGGTGTTCATCCGCAAAACTTCTTTCCGTCATGGCTTGAGAACCGATGCCGCCACACGTTTTGAAAAAGGAATTGATATTTCTAACACAGTAAATGTTGCGAAAAGGGCAGCTATGCTCATCAAAGAAATTGCTGGCGGAACGATCGCTTCTGATATGGTGGATGTGTATCCCGATCCCGAACCAAAGAAAGAAGTTTCTATAAAATATCATTACCTCAAAAAACTAAGCGGCAAAAATTATCATCCTGATACAGTAAAGAAAATTCTGGAAGCACTTGGCTTTACAGTAGCAAGAGAAAGTGTGGATGCGATCACTTTGGAAGTTCCTTATCACAAACCTGATATTTCTTTACCGGCAGATATTGTTGAAGAAATTTTACGCATTGACGGATTAGACAGCATTGATATTCCAACAACCATCAGCATCTCTCCTTCCATTGAAGTAAATTATAAAGCTGAAATGCTGAAGGAAAAAACTTCCAACATTCTTGCAGGACTTGGTTTTACCGAGATATTAACCAATTCCATTACCAACTCCGCGTATTTTTCGGATGAAGAATTGAAAACAACGGTTCGTTTATTGAACAACTTAAGCAACGAGTTGAACATCATGCGTCCTTCCATGCTGCAAACGGCATTGGAAGTAGTTTCTTTCAACATCAACCGCAAAAACAATAACCTAAAGTTTTTTGAATTCGGGAAAACCTATTCAACTACAGGCGTTGGACAATACAATGAAGCCAATCATTTGTGTTTGTACTTGGCAGGACACGTGAACGAAAATCATTGGAAAGAAAAAGCAAAGGCCTCTGATATTTATTATCTCAAAGGTGTGGCAGAAGCGCTTCTAACTAATTTGGGTGTAAGCTATGATGGTTTTGAAACGATCAACACCAATGAATTGCAATCCGGTTTATCCATAGGAATCAATGGGGAAAAGATTTTAGAACTGGGCAGAGTAAATACCGGATTAGCCTCTAAATTTGATATCAAGCAACCTGTTTTCTTTGCTGATTTTTACTGGGATGTCATTTTGAAGTATGCAGGCAAACAGGTTCAGTTTAAAGAAATCCCCAAATATCCTTCTGTTGAACGGGACCTTGCGATGGTTGTACCCAAATCCATGAAGTATAAAGAGATCAGCGAACGGATTGACAAACTCAGGTTGAATAAATTAAAGGATGTTAAACTGTTCGATGTTTTTGAAAGTGAAAAGCTGGGCAAGGATAAAAAATCAATGGCGGTTAATTTCACTTTCCTCGACGAGGAAAAAACGCTGACGGATAAAGAAATTGATTCCTGGATGAGCAAGATCATGACTACCTTAGAGAAAGAGCTAAATGCTGAAATCAGGAAGTAATGTGCAGATGTGTCCGATGGCTATCGGATACCAATTTGCAGATTGTTTCCGAAATCGTACGAGTGTTCCAAAATGGTTTTTATTTGCACATCTGCATATTTGCACATTAGCACATTATGACGGTAGATCAACAGTTCACTACACTTAATGAAAAATTGCAGCAATTGCTGAGACAATACAGCCGTTTGCAAAAAGAGAACGAACGGTTGAAAGAAGAATTGCAGCAAGCTAAAAACAAGGAAACAGA
>JAGIAB010000027.1:0-16109 GCA_017745135.1 Flavisolibacter sp. | reverse complement strand
TCTTGAGCCAGTAATGAAAATCAACCTTAATTATTAATTATTGATTACTGATCATTGTAGCCTAATGTGACTCTTCTCAATAATTAATAATCAGTAATCAATAATCGTTCAAAGTATGGCAGACACTAACAACCTCATTCCCCTCAATCTTGTTATTGGCGACCGCACTTACCGTGTTCGCATCAACCCGAAAGATGAGGAAGTCGTTCGCAAAACGGTGAAGACGATCAATGATAAAATGCTTGAGTTCAAAACACATTTTGCAGGCAAGGATATGCAGGATTACATTGCTATGGTTTTGGTTTGGTTTGCTACCGAACAAAATGCATCTATTTCCAACCAGGTGAATTTGGATAACGTGAGCAGCCGTTTGCAAACTTTGGAAAGAATGATTGATGGTGTTTTGGAAGGTTCCTAATTATCTGAAGCAATAGACAAATGGATCACTTAAGTTTCCATTTTAAATCAAAAACAAGTATTTTCTTCTATTTTGGAATTACATTTATTCTTGTAACCCTGTCATATACAGGATACAATCTTTTAAGACATCTACTTTCGACAGAAAGTTTTTTGTTTCTGAATATTCTTAGCTTCATTATAACGTACGTTTTTGTCTTTAGATTTTCATGCGGTATAGAACTTACCGAAAAAGCCTTTGTTGTGAAGTACTATTTTAAAGACGAAAAGTCGATACAATTATCTACAGATGATGTTGTAGATCTTCGGAAACATGAAGACACAGTTCATCGCTACTTTAAGAAAATTCTCATCACCACACCTGAAAAAACTTTTTTGATCAGATATAATATTTCAGACAGTTCTGACGAAGATTTATGCAACCTGTTAAAGCTGATTGCAGAAAAGAATAAAAACACAAGCAACGAATCTTTGCTAACCAAAGAAAAAAAGAATTGAATTTTTATAGGTCGACCTCAAAATCGTTCATTTGGTGATTTTTGGCAACTTCTCCTTATAAATCTTTGCCTTATCCTCAATCCTCAACTTAAAATATCTTGGCGAAGGTGAAGGCAAAATATCTGTATTCTTATAATCAGGGAACAGCTTCTTAAATTCCTTTTCAACAAACCTGCTCGTAAATAAAACTTTTGGCTGATGCTTGTTCAAGATTTTTTCAATTACTTTCTTATTGTATTCTTTGATCTCTAAATTTTCATCTAGGTTGGTTCCTTCCCGCCTGACACAGGATTTAATAATATCTGTCATTCCGATTCCAGCGTCTTCAAACAATTGTTGTTTTTCTTTCCGGTTTCTTAGTTCTCTCTTAAAAACAATCTCCAGAATTTTCCAGAGTTGATTTCTTGGCGCTCCGTAGAACCAATGGGTTTCATCCAATTCATATTGTGTTTGCTCTTTGCCAGGAAAACTTCCAACAACCAGGCAGCGAATATTTTTTGGAATAAATGCTTCAAAAGGATGTGTCTCAATAACTGCTTTTGCCATGTGGGATTAATACAATTCTTTCATCAATAAAAAATCCCGCCTGAAAAGCGGGATCGTATGAATGCATTTTATCAGGATGCTTTTTTTGACGTACCAAGAATTTCGGTCAGCTTCACATCCAGATCCTCACCTCTTAAATTTTTGGCGATGATCTTTCCTTTAGGATCCAATAACAGGTTTTGTGGAATAGCCCTGATGCCATATTTTTTCGCCACAGCATTATCCCAATACTTCAATTCGCTTACGTGAGTCCAGGTCAATCCATCTTTATTAATAGCATACAACCATTTATCTTTTGCATCAGGCCTGTCCAGCGAAACACCAAGGATCGTAAAATTTTGATCCTTGAACTTGTTGAACACCTTTACAATATTTGGATTTTCCTTACGGCAAGGTCCGCACCAGCTTGCCCAAAAGTCAACCAACACATATTTGCCCCGGAAAGAAGAAAGCGAAACAGGTTTGCCTAAAGTATCGTTTTGTGTAAAGTCCATGGCATAATTGCCAACAGCCGTCAATTTAGCTACTTCAATTCTTTGCTTTAATGTTTTAGCAGAGGGCCATGCTTTTACCGATGGAGATAGCGAATTGAACAAGGGTTCTACTTTAGCCGGATCAATATCCCATCCTGCATATTCTTTTAAAGCATACAAAGCCACATTGGAGTTGGCATGCGTCTTCAAAAAAGCACCGTAAATACTTTCCTTCATTTCATCGTTTAGCTGGTCAATAGCTTTTTCGGTTTGACTCATCCCTTTTGTGTCATTGGCCCTTTCCAGGCTGTCGTATTGTTCATACAAAGCATCAAACTTAGTAGTGTAAGCCTCCGCTTGTTTTACCAACCCCTGGAATTCCTCATTGCTTTTGGAGCCTTTAACCGAAATATTTTTAAATGATTGATTTACCGTTAGCTCCATTTTTGAAGGCTCCAAAAAAAGCTGGGTAAGCTCCCTTGGAAGTTTTGTTCCATCCTGCCCGTCTTTAAATTTTGCAATAAGCGTTGCCACCACAGGTTCTGAAATATTTCCTTTTAATTTAAACTCGCCATCTTTTGGACGAACGCTGTCTGTAATACTTTCTTCACCCGAAATATAGCGCAGGTAAACCCAATCCACGGGCTTGGTTCCATTCAAACGGCCCTTTATTTCAAATTGCTTTGGAGATTGCGCAAAAGATAAAACAGGCAAAAACAAAAAGAAAAAGTGTTTCCGCATCCTAATAAATTTGAGACTGCAAAGATTAGCCAAATTGGTTTAGAAACTTTTCTGGCCCCGCCAGATTATCGTTACATCGATATTAAAATAGTTCTCGTTTTGTATCTTCGCCAACTACCTATTGATTCAATGAGAGCGAATTACATTTTTTTAAATCTACCTAAATTCTAAAATTTGAAGAATGGATCCCTACATAATTACGATTATTGCAGCTATAGCAGCCCTTGTGGTTGGTATTATAGCGGGTAAATTCATCTTTGCAAAAGATACCCGCAAACGAATAGAGGAAGCAGAACTCCAGGCCCAGACCCTCATTAAAGAAGCTCAATTAAGAGCCGAAACCGTCCGGAAAGAAAAAGAGCTGGAAGCAAAAGAACGTTTTGTTCAACTGAAGGCCGAGCATGAAAGAGAGGTTTTGGAAAGAAACCGTAAAGTAGTCGAGGGCGAAAACCGTATCAAGCAAAAAGAACATACCGTTAACCAAAAAACGGAACAACTTGAAAGGCAGATCAAGGAGAATGATGCCATCAAACAAAACCTTAACCGCCAGATTGAAGTGGTGAATCTGAAGCAGGCAGAGTTGGAAAAACACCAGGAAGAACATACCCGTCGCTTAGAAAAAATCTCCGGCTTAACTGCTGAAGAAGCAAAGGCCCAACTGGTGGAAAGCCTGAAACAAGAAGCACAATCCCGTGCTTTGGGTTTGCAACAGGAAATTATTGACGAGGCTAAACAAAAAGCCAACAAAGAAGCAAGGAAGATCATTATTCAAAGTATACAAAGAACGGCTGCAGAGCAGGCCATTGAAAATGCCATCACTGTTTTCAACCTGGAAACCGATGAAATTAAAGGCCAGATCATTGGTCGTGAAGGGAGAAATATTCGTGCAATTGAAGCAGCAACAGGTGTTGATTTGATAGTGGATGATACCCCCGAGGCGATCATACTCTCTTGCTTTGATCCACTTCGTCGCGAAATTGCCCGCTTAAGTCTGCAAAGATTAGTGACTGATGGCCGTATTCACCCTGCAAGAATTGAAGAAGTGGTTGATAAAACCCGGAAGCAATTGGAAGAGCAGATAATGGAAATAGGTGAAAGAACGGTGATTGAATTGGGCATTCACGGTCTACACAAAGAATTGGTTAGGCTCGTTGGCAAAATGCGTTTCCGCTCTTCCTATGGACAAAACCTTTTAATGCACAGCCGCGAGGTAGCCAACCTTTGCGGAGTGATGGCATCGGAACTAGGCCTCAATCCGAAACTGGCAAAACGTGCCGGGTTGCTTCACGATATTGGAAAGGTTCCCGATGAAGAAACAGAACTAAGCCACGCATTATTGGGAGCGAAACTCGCAGAAAAATATGGTGAGAACCCTGCTATAGTGAATGCTATCGGTGCCCATCACGATGAAATGGAAATGCAATATGTGATTTCTCCGATTGTTCAGGCCTGTGATGCCATTAGCGGTGCAAGACCTGGAGCCAGAAGAGAGATCATGCAGCAATACCTGCAAAGGATTAAAGAACTGGAAAATCTGGCCCAGGCTTACAACGGCGTTGAAAAAGCTTACGCTATCCAGGCAGGAAGAGAGTTACGTGTAATTGTTGAAGCCGATAAAGTAACCGACCAGGAAAGTGACAAGCTTTCCTTCGAAATTGCACAAAAGATCCAGACTGAAATGACTTATCCCGGTCAGATCAAAGTCACGGTAATTCGAGAAAAAAGAGCTGTGAACATAGCGAGATAAAAGTTAAAGCTAATGGCTGCCGGCTTTTAGCTGTTAGCCATTAGCTTCCCTCCCAATCAGGCGGTATCTTTTACCCGTTGAGAGTTTTTAAATAAGAATTCAGCATTTTTTGCTCTTGTGTCAACTCCTCAAGAATTTCTTCACACTGGATTAAGTCGCCCATATTTATAGCTTTGGAAAGAAGCAATTGTGTTTCCAGTTCGAAGCTCGATCCCAGGGATATTTCAATGAATCGGCTTTTATCTTTATCACTATGGCGACTACTACTCTCAGCCACATTTGAAGGAATTGATACAGCCGCTCTGGTGATTTGAGAAATTAATCCAAATTGCTCATGTTTTGGAAGAGTAGAGGAAAATTTGTAGGTCTGAACAGCAATATCAAAACCTTTTTGCCATACTCTAAGTTGTTTAAACTCTTTCATTTTTTGTTAAAAATTACAATTCAAATCCATTTCATCCAAGCTAATGGCTAATAGCTAACGGCTAATAGCTTAAAAAGTTTGGAACGTAAGGTCACTCATCTTACCTTTGCCGTCCTTAAATTTTGAGTTATGAACGCTGCCGTTGCCTACGTACACGAACAATTAACTGGCAAAAAAGACTTCCCTAAGTTTAAAGCCGGTGATAATATTACCGTAAACTATAAAATCATTGAAGGTAACAAGGAAAGAATCCAATCCTTCCGTGGAGATGTGATCAAAATTCAGGGCGAAGGCGCCACAGCTACGTTCACCGTTCGTAAAATTTCTGATGGCGTAGGTGTTGAAAGGTTATTTCCTTTCTATTCTCCCAATATTGATTCAATCGTATTGAACAAATCTGGTCGCGTTCGTCGTGCAAAACTGTACTACCAACGTGAACGCAGCGGTAAGAGTGCAAGAATTCAGGAAAAGAAAAGAGCTGTAGAAACAGCTTAATGCTGATAAAATTTTTATAAAGCGTCTCCCTTTTAGCGAGACGCTTTTTTATTGGAAATAAAAACTTTGTTAAGGCTAACAGCCATTGTCTATTTCCAATACCTTTGTAACCAATCAACTATTAAACTCCATTTTATGGGTCCTTTAGGTTTCAACGAAATTCTGATCATCCTGATCATCGTTCTCTTGCTATTTGGTGGAAAGAAAATTCCTGAATTGATGCGTGGTTTAGGTCGTGGTATGCGTGAATTTAACGACGCAAAAAATAATGTTCGCAAAGAAATTGAAGAAGGTATCAGCGAAAAAGACCAGAAATCAACTACTTCAACTCAATCTTAATTTTTTAACTCTTCGGCCACCGGCAAGATTTGTTTTCTTTTTCTTCTATTGAGCAATATCATGCCCTGTTGAGAACGGGCAACCTTACGTGTGTACAGGCAGTGCAGCACTACCTTTCTGCCATTGAGCAAAACAAGCATTTGAACTGCTATCTCGAAGTTTTTGCAGCAGAAGCTTTACAAAGAGCTTCTGAGTTAGATGCACAGGAAATTAGGGGAAAACTTCATGGAGTTGTTATTGGCATCAAGGATAATATTTGCTACAAAGGACACAAAGCTTCTGCTTCTTCAAAAATTCTTCAAAACTATACTTCACTTTATTCAGCTACTGCAGTTGAACGTTTAGTTAATGAAGGCGCCATCATCATTGGACGTCTGAATTGTGATGAATTCGGAATGGGTTCTTCCAACGAAAACTCAGCTTTCGGTCCTGTATTAAATCCGAATGATACCAGCCGTGTTGCGGGTGGTTCGTCCGGAGGAAGTGCTGCTGCTGTTAAAGCCGGATTGTGTATGGTTTCTTTAGGAAGCGATACCGGTGGTTCTGTTCGACTACCTGCAGATTTTTGTGGTGTGGTTGGATATAAACCGGGCTATGGAAGAGTATCCCGCCATGGTCTGATGGCTTATGGTTCTTCTTTCGACCAGATTGGAGTATTAGCCAACTCTGTTGAAGACACCGCAACCGTACTAGAAATCATTTCAGGACCGGACGAATTTGACAGTACAGCAATTCAATCAACTTTAGAAGAATTCGATCTCAAATCCACAAAAAAATACCGCGTTGCTTATTTTCCTGAATGGATGAATCATTCTTCCATTGATCCTGAAATTTCGGAGCAACTAAAACAATATATTCAGTTACTAAAAGATAATGGACACGATGTTCAACCAGTGTCATTTACACTAACTGATTTCATTGTTCCAACCTACTATATACTGACTACTGCTGAAGCCTCTTCTAATCTTTCCCGGTACGATGGTGCCAGGTTTGGTTATCGTTCTGCAAAACCTTCAGAAAACCTGTACAGTTTTTATCAACATAACCGGACAGAAGGGTTTGGTAAAGAAGTCAAACGCCGCATCATGCTGGGCACCTTTGTACTAAGTACCGGTTATTATGATGCCTACTTTACCAAAGCTCAGCAAGTTCGACAGCAATTAAAACAACAAACTGAACTGATTTTCAACGACTTTGATCTTATTATCGCTCCCAATTCGCCAACTATTGCATACAAGCTCGGCGAAAAAGACAAAGATCCGCTCGCTATGTATATGGGAGATATCTTCACGGTTTTTGCCAATCTTACTGGTGTGCCCGCTATCTCTTTACCAGTTTTTAAACATTCTTCTAACCTTCCTTTTGGATTACAAATCCTTTCGTCTTCTCACAATGAGGTACATTTGCTACGCTTTTCGCATCAGTTGATGCAACAATAAAAGAGAGTTAGATTCCCGTGTGATTTTGCCTTAACCCTTAAAAAAGTTTTTCGTGATGAACAAACTTTTATTGTTAGCTACCAGCCTCTTTTGCCTTACTTGTCTTGAAGGTTATTCGTTAGGAGCTGGTAATTATGCTAACCACATTTCCAAAGATTCATCAATCAAAGACCAACAAGCTTCTGACCCTAAGGATGCCTTTAAAGATTTGTTCGAATCAGAATCTTCCAACAACGCCAGCGCATTTAAATTAAATCCAAAAGCTGTAAGCTTTGTGCAGGATTATTGGGAAAGCGAAGGCGACAGGCTTACCAAAATGAAAGATTGGGCAAAGCCCTTTTTCGACCGTATTGACAACATTTTCTCCGGAAGAAACTTACCTGTTGAATTAAAATATTTAGCAGTTATTGAATCTGACCTAAAGGCTTCAGCTACTTCAAGAGTTGGGGCAGCAGGCCCCTGGCAATTCATGGCAGAAACTGCAAGAGGTTTAGGTTTGAAAGTGAGCCGCAAAACGGATGAAAGAAGAGACTTCAATAAGAGTACTGTTGCTGCTGCAAAATATTTAAAGAATCTATACACTACCTATAATGACTGGTTATTGGTAATTGCTGCTTACAACTGCGGTGGCGGTGTGGTAAATTCAGCTATTCGTAAAAGCGGGAGCAGCAATTTCTGGGAGTTGCAATACTATCTTCCAAAAGAGTCAAGAAATCATGTAAAAAAGTTCATTGCTACTCATTACATCATGGAAGGCGATGGTGGTTTGACTACGCTGACTAAAAAGGAAACAGAAGCGTTGGCTCTGGCCGGCAATATCGAGATTCTTGATCCAAATTCCACCATTTTAAACATCAGTGGTAAGTACAATTCAATGGCGATTACACAGAACATCCAAATGAACATTGCCGACTTTAATAAATTAAATCCGGATTTTGACAGGCAATTGTCAGCTAACGGAACTTATAATCTTCGTTTGCCTAATGATAAGATGTTAGCTTTCCAGTCAAGCAAGCAACAAATTCTTGATCAGTCCATTCAAATACTTTTGAATTCGCTAAAATAAATTTTGAAAAATTTTTTTGAAGTGCTGGCTATGGGGTCAGCACTTTTTTTATGGCCTCCCCTTTCAATAAACATTCTTCCCATTCTTTTTCCGGATCGCTGTAAAAAGTAATTCCTGAGCCAAGCTGGTAAGACAAGTATTTATTTGCAGCATTGTACATGATGCTTCTGATCACCACATTAAAATCAAAATCATTTTCCGGCGAGATATAGCCCACCGAACCGGAGAAAATTCCCCTGGCAGAAGTCTCGTATTCATCGATCAATTCCATAACACGATGTTTGGGCGCACCCGTCATAGAACCCATTGGGAAACTCGCTTCAATAATTTCCAAAAACCTCACCCCAGGTTTTAATTCTCCGCTGATGGTTGAAATCATTTGATGCACCTGCGGATAGGAATATACACCAAATAACTCATCAACCTTTACTGAAGTTTCAACGCAAATTTTGGACAGATCGTTTCGCACCATGTCCACCACCATTACATTTTCCGATCTTTCCTTAGCACTTTTTTGTAGCGCTTCTTTTAACCGTTCATCTTCCCGTTGATCGTTCAAATTTCGTTTGGCAGTTCCTTTCATGGGCTGTGAAAAAATCTTATTTCCCTTTTTGGCAATGAATCTTTCAGGACTGGCACAAATCAAAAAACAATCGTTCAGCTTATACAAGGCTGAAAACGGATTGGGAGAAACCGTCGTTAATTTTTGAAAGATCGAAACCGGGTCGATCACTGCCTCTTCAGCAAAAAATTCCTGGCAAAAATTGATCTCATAGCAATCGCCGCGAACAATGTGTTGCTGCAATTGCCTGATGGTTTGAATGTATTCTTCTTTACTGAGCTTTTGTTGAATGGTAATATGCGGAGTAGAAGTAGTCTCTACCTCTTGCTGCAAAATTTCTTCATAAACCTTTTCGCAATCCCTTCCTTCAATCTTCAACTCATTTTGCGTGATCTGTACCAGGAACTCAGGAACGAAGAAAAAGAAATGCGGGAAATCAATCTTATCTTCTTTGCTCGATTGAAAATGATGAATTGAATTTTTCAGCTCGTAGGACAAATGACCAAAAACCCAGTTCTTATTTTTTTCAAGAAAATCATCCAGATCTTTTAGGGAACCTGGTGAAATATACCGGGCAGCACCTGCAGCAAGCAGGCATTCGTACCGCTGCGGCTGAATGGAGTAATCCTGGTTATCCAGGAAACAAAAAATGTTGAACCGGTTTGCCCAGCTCAACATTTTTTTCTTCATCTCTGCAACATCATTTACAGGATAAGTGCAGGTAGTCAGGGTTTATTTGTATTGAAGGTTATCAATTAAAAATCTTCTTCCTCTTCATCACCAAAGCCACCGTCGTTGAAGAGGTCTTTGAACTCATCGTCTTCGTCAATTTTAAAATCATCATCGTCGCCGCCTTTGCTGCTCTTACCTTTTTTTGATTTAGGCAGATCAAACTCTTCAAAGTCAGGATCCCATTCTTCTTCCTCTTCTCCTTTATCCCAATCATCGTCATCTACATCATCGTCGCCGTCATCATCGTCCTCATCACTCTTTGATTTTTTTGCTGCCTTTTTTGGAGCTACATCTTCATCATCTAAGTCCTCGCCTTCATCTTCTTCCACTTTTTTGGGTTTAGCAGCTTTCTTTGCCTGGGCAATTACTTCGGTTATCGATTTTTCAGAGGTGATTACATCCTCCACTAATAATACTTCCATTTTGTTTTGGATTAGCGCTGTAAAATTTATTCGAAGATTTTAATTCGCCAAATTTTAAAAAAATTTTTTTTTGGGTCTCTTTTCTACTGAATTTTCACGATCTGGTCGCGGCCAGGGCCGTTTGAAATATAACGAACCTTTGCTGTCAGATTTTTATTGATAAAGTCAATGTAAGATTTCATCGCATCCGGCAAATTCTTTTCCTCCCTTATTTGAGATGTTTCCAACTGCCAGCCGGCAAAACTTTTGTATTGCGGCTCTATTAAAGAATTATTCATCTGGAAAGGAATCTCAGAGGTCTCTTTTCCATTTACTTTATATGAGGTACAAATACTTAATTCTTCAAAAGCATCCAGCACATCTGCCTTTGTTATTACCAATTGAGTAACACCATTCAACATGCAGGCATATTGTAATGCTACCAGGTCCATCCATCCGCACCGACGGGGACGGCCCGTTGTTGCACCAAATTCATTACCGATCTTTCTTAGCTTTTCTCCCACTTCATCTTCCAGTTCTGTTGGGAAAGGACCAGCTCCTACCCGTGTGCAATAGGCTTTTGATACGCCAATAACTTCCCTGATCTTTTGAGGTGCTACACCTAATCCATTACAAACACCGGCGGAAATCGTATTGCTTGATGTAACGAAGGGGAAGGTTCCAAAATCAATATCCAGCATACTTCCCTGTGCACCCTCTGCTAAAACTTTCTGGCCTTTATTGATTCGGTCATTAATGAAATATTCACCATTGACGATATTCAATGTTTTCAAAAACTCAATGGCTTCAAAGAATTCTTCTTCCCATGCCGAAATGTCTTCATTGAAATTGTAATTATCCAACAATTTCTGATGCTTAAGGCGAAGTTTAATATAGGAAGTCGTAAAATTCTTTTGAAGAAGGTCACCAACGCGTAAAGCATTTCTTCCTGTTTTATCCATGTAGGCAGGACCAATACCTTTCAATGTTGAACCGATCTTTTCATTTCCTTTTGCAAGCTCCGCTGCTTTGTCCAAAGCCCTATGTGTAGGAACGATCAAATTTGTCCGTTCGGAAATGAAAAGATTTTTTTTCAGATCCACTCCGAATGCGGCAACTGCGTCGGCCTCTCTTTTTAAAGTAACCGGATCCAAAACAACGCCGTTACCAATTAAGTTAACTGTACCTTGATGAAAAACACCGGAAGGAATTTGATGGAGAACCAATTTTTTGTTTTCGGGACCGACATAAAGTGTATGTCCTGCATTGGGTCCGCCCTGAAAGCGGGCAATGACATCGTAATCAGAAGCAAAGTAATCTACAATTTTACCTTTCCCCTCATCACCCCACTGCAAACCTAAAATAACATCAACCATAATTTTTTTATTGCGGGGCAAATGTAACAATGAATAATGAGTAATGAGTAATGAGTTCGTGATGTGGGAAAAGTCTTTATAAAATCTAGGGTACGCTCAATTACAGAGGGTAATTTTAAAAGAAAAACTTATGTTTCTAGATTTAGCTCATACCAAAAAGCCCGTATTTGAAGAATCTAAACGAGTTTGTTTTGGAATGCGATAGCATTCCAAAAGATTTTCCGCGAGAAGAGAGATTTGCGATGGTTCAACAGATCCGGAGAACTGCTCTTTCTGTTCATTTAAATATTGCAGAAGGATGTTCAAGAAAATCTGAAGCCGAACGAAAAAGGTTTTTTGAAATCTCAAGAGCTTCGGTCATTGAAATTGATACAGCGTTGGATATTGCACATGAATTGAAATACAAAATGCAAGAAGAGTTAAAACAACTGGGAATCTATCTCGTAAGCACTTTTAAACAATTGACTGGACTAATCAGTTAAAAGAAATTTCCATAACGAAAGGTCTTTTGTGATATCACGCATTCATTACTCATTACTGATCACTCATTATTGCTCTGTCTCAAACCGTTCAACAGATTGAATTCCCTGGAGATTTTTCAGCCTTCTTACCAGTTCATCCAACTCCTCTTTGTCATGCACAAAAAGTCGAATAGTCCCTTCAAACACACCTTCGGTTGATTCAATTGTAATGGCAGAGATGTTGATCCTCATATCGCCACTGATAACATTGGTGATCTTATTTACGATACCAACATCATCCATGCCCAGGATTTTCAAACCGGTAAGGAAAGAAATCTCTTTGTTCTTCGCCCATTTTGTTTTTACGATGCGGTGGCTATAATTGGCAAGAAGTTTTGCTGCATTCGGACAGGTAGTGCGATGGATGGTGAGTCCCTTTCCGGTGGTTACAAAACCAAATACGTCATCGCCGGGAATGGGCTTACAACAATTGGCAAGGTTGTACATGATTTTATCACTGCTCTCACCAAAAATGATCAACTCCGTTTCCTTTTTGGGAACAAGAGGATGGTATTCGGGTTTCGGTTCTGAGCGTACAGGCTTCGGAGGTTCCAGCCTGTCTCCAATGACTTTAAATTCTTTTAGCTCTTTTAGGTCATTGGCTTTTATGGCAACCTGGTAATACAATTCCAGTGGAGCGGGAAGTTTATAATAAGCAACCAATTCATCAATGTTGTGCGAATTGAAAGCAACACCCATACCTTCCAGCTTCCTTTGAACCGTGTACTTGCCTTCGTCAGCAATAGCCCTTTTTACTTCTTTGAGCGCATCTTTAATCCGGCTCCTTGCTTTGGCCGTTACCACAAAATTCAACCAGTCTTCGGAAGGCTTTTGCTTATTGGACGTAATGATTTCAACCTGGTCACCGCTTTTCAATTTGTGCGAGATAGGAACCAGTTTATGATTGACTTTTGCTCCAATACATTTTGATCCTACTTCGGTGTGAACAGCAAATGCAAAATCCAGTGCTGTAGCGCCAACAGGCAACATCTTCACATCTCCCTTGGGAGTATAGATGTAAATTTCTTCCGCAAGAAAACTTCTTTTGAAATCGTGAAGAAAGTCAATTGAATCTATATCGTTGTTTGAAATCACTTCGCGAATCTGGCTGAACCATTTATCGAAGCGGCTTTCATCGTTGGTATCTTCTTTATATTTCCAATGCGCAGCCAAACCCTTTTCGGCAATTTCATTCATTCGCTTGCTGCGTATCTGTACTTCCACCCATTTACCCTGTGGGCCCATTACCGTTGTATGCAAGGCTTCATAGCCATTGCTTTTGGGATTGCTCAACCAGTCACGCAAGCGTTCCGGCGAAGGCGTGTATTCATCTGTGATCATTGAATACACTTTCCAGCAATCTTCTTTTTCCTTTTCAGGAACTGAATTTATAATGATACGAATGGCAAAGAGGTCATACACTTCTTCAAAGCCCACTCCTTTTTTCTTCATCTTGTTCCAAATGGAGTGAATACTTTTTGGGCGGCCGTAAATTTCAAAATCCAGTCCTACCTTATCCAGCTTTTCTTTTAACGGCTTTACAAATTCATTGATGTACCGGGTGCGTTCCCGCCTTGTTTCTGCCAGTTTTTTTGCGATCTCCCTATACGCTTCCGGCTCCAGGTATTTCATCGAGAGATCTTCCATCTCGGTTTTGACATTGTACAAACCCATGCGATGTGCCAGCGGAGCATACACATAAACCGTTTCGGAAGAAATCTTCAATTGCTTCTCCGGCTTCATGCTATCAAGTGTTCGCATGTTGTGAAGACGATCGGCAAGCTTTATTAAGATAACGCGGGGATCATCGGTAAGTGTGAGTAATATTTTGCGGAAATTTTCGGCTTGTTGAGAAGCATTAACATCAATGACATTAGAAATTTTTGTCAGCCCGTCAACAATCTTGGCAATCTCACTTCCAAATTCTTTTTGAACATCATCCAAAGTAATATCGGTGTCTTCAACTGTATCATGCAATAATGCACAAATGGTGGAACGGACACCGAGGCCAATTTCTTCGGCGCAAATCCTGGCTACGGCCAAAGGATGAAGAATGTAAGGCTCCCCGCTTTTGCGCCGCATGGTTTTATGTGCCTCCGCAGCCATTTCAAAGGCAGTACGAAGGAGTTTGCGGTCCCCGGGTTTTATTCTTGCCTTGATGGAACGTAAAAGCGAACGGTACTCCCGTAGGATCAGCTTCTTTTCCTGCTCTTCATTTAAATTATATTTCGGTATCTGCGCTACGGTTTCCATAGACGACGAATTTACTGTTTTTACGCCTGCTTTTTTATTAAAGGAATCAAAACGCCGCATATCGTTTTCCGCACAGGCAGAGAGACGGCAAGATAAGTGTCTTACACTTCAGTTCTTTCCGGCTTCGATCTTGCCGGCTCATTTTATTTGAGACATTACCACAAAGGCAAATATCTATCCAACAAAAATTACTGCTGTTTTGACCGCAGTTTAACGAATTGTTTGGTGCAATAACTGACAGAAGTTTTCAAAAATTGAATTTATAAAAACTCATTGCCTTACATTTGCAGCCCATTTAAGGTAAATGGTAAAAGGCAGAAGGTAAAGGGACAACCCTGCACCTTAAACCCTAAGCCTTCAACCTTGAAAGCGGGTGTGGCGAAATTGGTAGACGTATCAGACTTAGGATCTGACGCCGCGAGGCATGGGGGTTCGAGTCCCTCCACCCGCACAGTAAAAAGGTTCAAGATGTTTAAGAGGTTCAAGACGTATAAAAGTCAAGAACGCAACCTCTGGAACTTCTTGAACCTTTCAACCTTTTAAACTTGTATAATGGCTACAGTTACCCAGCAGGATGTTGCTCCTCTTCACAAGCACTTGAATGTTACGATCAATAAAGAGGACTATCTTCCAACGTTTGAAAAATCTTTAAAAGAATATAGCAAGAAGGCCAACATTCCCGGATTCAGGAAAGGAATGGTGCCTGCAGGATTGATTAAAAAAATGTATGGCAACTCTCTTTTTGTTGACGAAGTTTTGAAAATAGTTGACAAAGAAGTTTTCCAATACCTGGAAAGCGAGAAGCTGGACATTTTTGCTCAGCCGCTTCCTGTTGATATGAACCTGGGTCAACTGGATGTAAACAAACCCAATAACTACACGTTTACTTTTGAAGTAGGCATGAAACCCGATTTTCAGTTGCCCGATCTTTCAAAAGAGAAAGTAAAGCGTTATAAAGTTCAGGTTACGGATGAAATGGTAAATGAAGAAGTAGAACGTCTTCGCACCCGTTATGGCAACATGACAGAGCCCGAAACCGTTTCCAACGATGAGAATGTGTTGAACTTAGCCTTTGTTGAAACTGATACAGATGGAAATGAAATTGAAGGCGGAATCAAAAAAGACAATTCTTTACTTGTAAAATATTTTAAAGAAAGCTTCAGGCCCAGCCTTATTGGCAAAAAGAAAGACGACAGCTTTCAATTAAAACTGGATGATGCGCTGGAAGGCCAGGAAAAAGAATGGGTGTTGAATGATTTGGGAATTGATTCTGCTACAGACAAGAATTTCAAAGTAACGATTACCAAGGTTGGATTGATAGAACCAAGAGAATTGAATGAAGAATTCTTTGCTCAGTTATTTCCAAATGAAGAAGTAAAGACAGAAGAAGCTTTCCGCGAAAAAATTAAAGCCGAATTGCAAAAGCAGTGGGATGCTGAAAGCAAAAATCAACTCCAACACAATTTGTATCATGTGTTGTTAGATCATACTTCTATTGATTTCCCAACTGAATTCCTCAAACGCTGGTTAAAAACACAAGGCGAAAACAACCAGGCAAAATCCGATGAAGAAGTTGAGCAGGAGTTTCCTCAATTTACCAATCAGCTCAAATGGTCTTTAATCAGCGAAAAACTGATTCAGCAAAATGGCATCCAGGTTGATCCTGATGAAATCCGCCAGTTTGCCAAACAGCAACTGCTTGGTTACATGGGTATGCAGGCTTTGGACGAAGAACAACAATGGGTACGCGACTATATCGATCGTATGATGAAGGATCGTAAATATGTTGAAGATGCCTACAACCGCCTTCAAACTCAAAAATTATTTGACTGGGCGGAAACACAGGTGAATGCAGATGAAACTTCCATTACAAAAGAAGAGTTCCTTAAAATGAACGAGGAACATCAGCACCATCACCACTAAGTACGAAGTAAGAAGTACGAGGTACGAAATATTTTAGCCGGATAAATTTTATCCGGCTTTTTTCATGCATAAAAAGACCCTGATGTGCTCTTACTTCGTACTTCTAACCTTGTACTTCGTACTTAGTGGTGATGGTGCTGATGTTCCTCGTTCATT
>JAGIAB010000279.1:225-4548 GCA_017745135.1 Flavisolibacter sp. | reverse complement strand
GCTTAACAGTTTACCATTGGGCACAATTAAATAATCAATGCGATAGGCAAGTGCCAATAATAAATAAGCTATCCCCCCGGAAAACTTATCCGCATCAATGCTTCCAGCCAGGTCAAGCGTTTCCTGTATCCATAGTTTAAAATATTTCAGCTTGACCGCTTTTTCTTCTTCCGGAATTTCAACAATGTGTTCGTTATCTATTGGCAATAAACTGGTAAAATCATGAACCAAAAGATCATCCTGCTTATCAGCTTTTGTAGCGAGTTCTTTCAAACCATAATATAATTTGCTGGGATTGGCTGTCTCAATATCACTGTCCAGCAGCATAGCAAGCTTATCTTCATTCAGGGCATAGCGGCTGTAGTAAAGATTGAAGTTCATTTCCAGCAACCGGCGCATTACAGGCACAGAGGGCTGAGGCATTTGTGCCAAATGAACTTCAGCTTCTAATTTTTCCTCGTCGTAAAATCCCCTGATAATTTTTGAGCCCTGGTAAAAGAAAAAGGTTCCTTTCCTGCCTTCCTGTGTATGTACGACATTGTCTTCATCTTCGTCCTTCAAATAATCAAAAAAAGAATTCAGGCTCTCGGGATAATTCTTTTCTTTAAAAAGACGTTCGGCGTCGTTCCATCGTTCTACCTTTTCCACGGTTTTATTGTTGTCCGAATACCGGCCAAACCGTATCCCGGGCTCTGCTTCTTCTGTTTTTTTCTTTGACCAGCTAAATATCTTATCCAGCATAATGGAATCGTTTCGTTGGCTTAGCGCCAACAAATTTCTGTAATCAGGCTTTACAATGCATACTTTCCTTATAAAGGGCTAGAAAACTATTCAAATTACGGGCCGTACCTCCGTACTATATACGTTAATAAACACAGAACAACTGTGTTTTAAAAATCCTTAGTTTCGCCACTACCTTCCCGATAGCTATCGGGACTCAAATTTTAGTACATGAAATTTATTGTTTCCTCTTCCCAATTGCTAAAGCAACTGCAACACATAGCCGGAGTCATCAATGCCAATACTGTTCTGCCGATCTTAGAAGATTTTTTATTTGAAGTCGAGAAAAACAAGCTGAATGTAGTAGCTACCGACCTTGAAACAGTGATGCGTGTGCAACTTGATATTGAAGCAAAGGACAGCGGCAAGGTTTGTATCCCTGCAAGAATACTCATCGATTCGCTGAAAAATATTCCGGATCAGCCGCTCACTTTCAATATTGACAAAAATTTTGCTGTTGAGATCACCAGTGATAATGGTAAGTACAAAGTGATGGGCGAAAATCCTGACAACTTTCCAAAGGAACCTACCGCTGATGATACTACCAGTTTTACCATGACAGCCTCTGCGTTGATAACAGCCATTAATAAAACTTTGTTTGCTGTTAGCAACGATGACCTCAGACCTGCTATGACAGGTGTTTATTTCGAGCTCAATAACGACTATGTTCAGTTTGTTGCCACCGATGCGCACCGTTTGGTACGTTACAAAAGAACTGATGTAAAAGCACCAAAGGCTGATTCTTTTATTGTTCCCAGGAAGCCGTTGAATCTTTTAAAGGCAGCTTTGCCGGATAACCAGGATGAGATCACCATCAATTACAACAGCAATCACCTGTTTGTAAAACATGGTACTACTCAAATGAGCTGCCGCCTGATAGATGCCCGCTTCCCTGATTATAAAGTAGTTATTCCTGCAGACAACCCCTATAAAATGACAGTTGGCAAAGGCGATTTTCAAAGTGCCTTGCGCCGCGTAAATGTTTTTAGTAATAAAAGCACCAATCAGGTGGTTTTGAACATTAGCGGAAGCGAATTACAACTGGCTGCACAGGATGTGGATTTCTCTTTTGAAGGAAATGAAAGAATGAAATGCCAGTACGACGGAGAAGATTTAGCCATTGCCTTCAATGCCCGTTTTTTAATTGAAATGCTGAACGCGGCTGATAGTGATGAAGTGCGCATGGAATTAGCAACGCCAACCAAGGCCGGCATTATCAAACCAACTGAAATGGATGAGGAGGAAGAATTGCTGATGCTGGTGATGCCGTTGATGTTGAATCAATAGGGGCGGCCCATCCCGACCTTCCCGGCGGGAAGGTGACCCATGCACAGCCCTGGCTTATTAACGATAACCAAAAGCTCTCAACATTCTTAAATGTTGAGAGCTTTTTCGTTTGCTGATTGCTTACGGGCTCCTATTAGTAACTTTATAATTGCAGATTTTCCGAAACCAATTGTAAACTCTAAATAAGCGGGCCATGTGATTGGCTCTCCTCCCCGCCGGGGAGGTTGGGAGGGGTTGCTTTTATGGATTATATAGAACTCCGTTCATTCGACAACTATATTGAAGCCAACATTGTGCTGAACATGCTGCGGCACAGCAATATTAATTGCCATTTGAAGGATGAACATATTATTACGATTGATCCCTTGTTGAGTCCTGCGCTTGGCGGAATGAAATTAATGGTACATCATGCGCATGTGGAAAGAGCCTGGGACCTCATGGATGAAGCAGAACAGGAGTATTTAAAAAATATTCCTTGCCCGGTTTGCCATGCCCATGCATTAAAAACCGTAAGTGTTACCAAAAACCATCGATGCAAACTTTCTGCTTTGGTGAGTATGTTATTGAATGGACACTCGGTTGAAGTGAATAAGATTTACCGGTGTAACAACTGCGGCTACGATTTTAAAGAATTGCCTCAACAAGAACTTTAGCCCAATCAAAAAGAACAATACATAGCTAATTTGTAAATTAGAGAAGTAATATCTTTCATGAAAACCTTGCTATATGTGGCAAAAGATCATTGACCATTTTCAAACGCTGGAAAGCCGTCCCGTTGAGCGAATGATCTTGCTCGTCAGCGGAATGTTGCTGCTATGGCTGATTGAAGGCGCCATCCCGCTGATCTCGCTCCAGTACAAGAAAAATAAATGGCGCCACGCCTCGGTGAATTTTACTTTTACAGTTATTCACCTCATCATTCACACCGGCTTTGGTGTATTGATTGTTCTTCTTTCCGATGCCTGTAAACAAGGCGGCTTCGGTTTGTCCAACTGGTTAAACACCTCTGTTTTAGGAAGCATTGTAATTTCTTTTTTAGTACTTGATCTTTTTGGTGGCTGGTTAGTGCACCTGGTGCAGCATAAAACAAAAGCATTGTGGCGGTTTCATATCATTCATCACTCCGATACCAATGTGGATGTGACAACGGGATTAAGACACCATCCTATTGAAAGCGTCCTGCGGGGAATTTTTTTCCTGATGGGAGTTGTGGTTTCCGGTGCGCCTGTTTATGCCGTAATGATCTATCAAACGCTGTTGGTGTTATCTACCCAATTCACTCATGCCAATATTAGTTTGCCAAAATGGATCGATAAGCCATTAAGCTTTGTTTTTGTTTCTCCAAACATGCATAAGGTACATCATCACTGGCAACAGCCTTATACCGATAGCAATTACGGCGCAGTGCTGGCCATTTGGGATCGTTTGTTTGGAACCTATGAACACCTGGAACCTTCACAAATTAAATACGGCCTTGATCGTTATTACCCCAATGAAGAAGATGAAAATCTCCGGCTGTTGATGAAGCATCCCTTCGGGAAAATGGATGGTTAATCTTTCTTTTATCAAGTCTTCTATCTTCGCAATCATGAAAAAGATCGCCATGATACCGGCCCGTTATGCGGCAACCCGCTTCCCGGGAAAATTGATGCAAAAGCTTGGTGATAAAACGGTGATAAGAAGAGTTTATGAAGCAACGCTTCAAACGGGGTTGTTTGACAATGTAATCATTGTTACAGACAGCGATATCATTGAAGAAGAAATCAAATCGATCAATGGTCATGTGATAAGAAGCAGGAAAGAACACGAAAGCGGGAGTGATCGCATTGCAGAAGCAGCAGCCACTTTAGATGTCGATATCATTATAAATGTACAGGGAGATGAACCCTTTATTCAAAAAGAGCCTTTAGAAAAACTGGTGCGGTTGTTTGAAGATAACTCCGTTCAGGTAGGTTCCCTGATGAGAAAAATTACATCGGATGAAGAGTTAAATGCCAGCAGCAGTGTGAAAGTAGTGGTGAATAAAAATAACGATGCGCTTTATTTCAGCCGTAGTGTTATTCCTTTTGTCGCCAACCGTGCCGTAAAAACACAACACTATCTGCATATTGGTGTATATGGTTTTCGTAAAGAAGCACTCCTGCGTTTTACCAACTGGCCTTCCACCGAATTAGAACGGGTAGAAAAATTAGAACAGCTTCGGTATCTCGAAAATGGAATTCCCATTCGCATGGCACTCGTTGATTTTAAAAGTGT
>JAGIAB010000279.1:0-215 GCA_017745135.1 Flavisolibacter sp. | reverse complement strand
CGCCTGAAGACCTTCAAAAAGCAGAAAAGCTTTTGTAAAAAATTCTGCTATTTTCGACACTCAATTTTTACTTTATGAAACATACATTGACTGCTTTGTGTTGCTTCTTTCTTTTGGCCTGTAATAATGATAAAGGAACAGCCGCACCCAATACTTCTTCAGAATCATCTTCGTCTGCTGCAAGTTCATCATCAAACACCAGCGGTCATTGGGAA
>JAGIAB010000278.1 GCA_017745135.1 Flavisolibacter sp. | reverse complement strand
GTGAAAAAGGAGATGTTTTTATTTCAAGTCTTTATCTGGTTATTTTCTCCATTCACTTTCTTGGACTCTTTATCAGCTTCAGAAGCTTTAGAGCGACCGTTTTATTAAACCAGGATGATGAAGAAATAATGAATGAGGAAGATGACCGTTACACAATGCACAAAAGTGATAAGAATGTACACGTGTGCGACCTTTAGATTCGCGGTCAGTAGATAGTTCTTTGATATTGAAAGATTAGAAGTGTGCAGGATTAAATATTTTGTGGAAAAGAGATGGAGTGAACCTTGGTGCGACTGAGCTTGGAGGCTCTTGTTGCGTAATGGACTCCATCCCTTCCTCCACAGCCTTGTTTGTGCTCCGTTTAGAATCTTAGTCCTTAGGGACTAGTAAAGGTCTTGGAGGCAAAAAGGCATTTTGTTTTTTTCCTAAACACTAAATTATGAAAGCCCAAACAATTATCGGAGTAGATGTTTCCAAGCTCAAACTTGACTGTGTTGTGCTCCCTGCAGGAAAAAGTCTTCAGATCAGCAATGAAAAGAAGGGCTTTACCAGGTGGATGCGCTGGCTCAAAGAACAGGCAGTAAACCTGGAGGAAGTGCTGGTGGTAATGGAAGATACAGGTCATTACACTCATGTGTTTGAGTTGTTTTTGCAATCCGGGCAGATAGATTATGTAAAGCTGCCTGCCATTGAGATTAAAAAGTCATCAGGAATGACCAGAGGTAAATCAGACCGGATAGATGCTGTGCGGATAGCACAGTACGGGTGGCTCAGAAAAGAGAAGTTGACCGGGCAGTTGTATCCGACACAGGCCATCATGAAGCTCAGGGATCTTTTAAGTTACCGCGATAAGCTTGTTCGGGACAGAAGTGGTTACAAGGCCCGCTTAAAGGAACTGCTGGCTACCTGCAGGATCAGCAAGGGTGGTTTTCTTTACGCTCAGCAACTTGAGGATATCAGCTACTTTGATAAAAAGATACCAGTGATAGAAAAACAAATCTGGTTGCTTGTGAAAAGTTACCCGGAGTTGCAAAACAATTTTGAACTCTTACAAACGATAAAAGGTGCGGGAAGGATCACAGCAGTTTATATGATTGCGTACACCAACAATTTTACAAGGTTTTCGGATGCAAGAAAGTTCAATTGCTATTGCGGACTGGCCCCCTTTGAACACAGTAGTGGAAAGAGCATCCGGGGCAAAAGCCGGGTTAGTCATCTGGCTAATAAGCACATAAAATGCATCTTGAGACTTGCTGCCTTCGTATCGGTTCGATATAACCAGGAGTTGAAACAATATTATGAACGAAGAGTGAGGGAAGGAAAAAGTAAAATGAGCACACTTAATATCATTGGATCCAAATTAATCAGCAGAATGTTTGCCGTTGTAAGAAAACAAACACCTTACATAGAACAACTACAAAAGCTGCCTGATATTTATTTGGAAGAATCTTAGAATACGCAAGGGAAGATCAATAGCAGCAATACAGATGGGTTCATAAAATTCTTCCCGTTTCTATCCTCAAAAAATCAAAGTCAATTCCGTTACCTTTAGCGCCTTTAATTTAGTGCGAATAAAATGGGTATTTACAGGCTGTTTGCCAAAGGCATCAACTACTTAGCCGGAAGGGGACTACAAAAAAATAAAATTGCCATTGCCGGCTCACTTGATTTTTTACACCGCTCAAGAAAAATCGACAGCAATTATTTTGATTACATCAGGCTTGCCACATTGGAATTGGTGAGTGAAGAGATCAAACAAAAACAATTGCAAGGCGAGGTGGCAGAACTGGGCGTTTACAAAGGCAAATTTGCACGGTATATCAATAGCTACTTTCCTGAAAGAAATTTATACCTGTTCGATACTTTTGAAGGTTTTGACAAAAGAGATGTTTCAGTTGAGCAAAAACAAAATTTTTCATCAGGTGCACAAGATTTTTCCGACACCTCTGTAGAAGCTGTGTTAAAGCAAATGCCCTTTCCGGAAAAATGCATTCCGCTTAAAGGATTTTTTCCGCAAACTGCAGAAGGCATTGAAAAACGATTTGTGTTTGTCAGTTTGGATGCCGATTTATACGAACCCATTTACGCAGGTCTCAGGTTTTTTTACCCGAAACTGGAAAGAGGCGGCTATATTTTTATTCATGATTTTAATAACGATGCTTACAAGGGTGCAAGAAAGGCGGTAGAGCAATTTTGCAGTGAAGAAAATATTGGTTTTGTTCCTATCCCTGATTCCGGGGGCTCGGCTATCATTTCAAAATAAATCAGGGACAAAACGTATGTCTTATTGTTTGTTACCCAAACGGGTTTTGTTTAAAAAAGCTACGAATTCTTCCTGTCCTTAACTTCCAAACTTTCCTATACTTTTGCGACTCGCTTATGCAGCCTATTCACGAGATATACGAGAAATTAAATGACAAGAAAAGGATCGCCATTACCATGCATCAAAAACCCGACGCGGATGCAATGGGTTCGGCCCTGGCGCTCTATCATTTCCTGAAACAGTTTGATCACGAAGTTTATGTCATTTCGCCAACCAACTGGGCCCGCTGGCTCGATTGGATGGAAGGAACGAAAGAAGTCTACGATTACGAACTGGAAAAACAGGAAGCCGATAAAATTTTAGATGGAGTGGACTGGTTATTTTGCCTGGACTACAATCATTTCAACCGCACCAAGCACATGGCACCAAAACTGGCTTCCTTACAATGCACAAAAATTTTGATAGATCATCATCGCGAGCCGGATGAAGCTGCATTTCAATACGGTGTTTCCAATACCGGTAAAAGTTCCACCTGCGAAATGATCTATGATTTTATTGTCAACTCCGGTCATAGAAATAAGATCAACACATTCATAAGCGAGTGCCTGTATGCAGGAATGGTTGCTGATACCGGGTCGTTCCGGTTTTCATCCACTACAGCGCATGTGCACCACGCAGTAGCTGCATTAAAGGAACAGGGATTGAATCATATTAAAGTGCATGAAGCATTGTATGATAATTTTTTGGAGAACCGCTTGCGATTTTTAGGACATGTGCTAACCAACAGGCTTGAAATTTTTTACGAGCTCAATACTGCCTTGATCTATGTATCAAAAATGGAGTTACTCAAATATGAGATCAAAACCGGCGATACCGAAGGGCTTGTCAATTATCCATTAACCATTCAGGGCATAAAATTGGTGGGCTGCGTTATTGACAGGGATGAAGAAAGAAAATGGAGCTTCCGCAGCAAAGGAAATTTTGATTGTAACGCCTTTGCAAGAAAATATTTTAATGGCGGAGGGCATTTCAGCGCTTCGGGTGGCAATGACCAGGCCTCACTCCAGGAAACGATTCAAAAATTTAAAAAAGCTATAAAAGAAAACAGCTCTCTATTACAATAAAAAACAAACAAATGAAATCTTCAAAGATCGTTTTAGGCATTTTGGCTGTAGCAATGAGTATCGCTGCATGTCAAAGTGTGGATTTTAAAAAAACAAGTTCTGGTATTCCTTATAAAGTGTTCAGCAGTAAAAAAGGAGACTCTGTGCGCCAGGGATCCATCGTTAAATACTGGGTAATGCAAAAAGTTAAGGACAGTGTTATTTATAGTTCTTATAAAAACAGGAGAGCTGAATATTTCCAGGCTCAGCCAGTTACTGAAAAAGCAAGCTACACTAATATCAGGGCAACTGTTGAAGAACTTATTTTAAAATCAAAAGCAGGGGACAGCCTTTACCTGGTACAGGCAACCGATTCTTTATTAAAGGAAAATCCACAGCAAACTTTGTTCAAAAAAGGCGAACAGCTTATAACAACTATCAAAATAGAAAAGGTTTATAAAACTGACGAAGAAGCCAATGCCGATTACCTTAAAGAACAAGCTGCCGGTTATCAGGAAAATAAAAAGGAAGGATTAGCCAGCTTTAAAAAAGATTCGGCTGCTCAGGTATCCATTCAAAAAGACGATAAAATTATTTCAGATTATTTAGCTGCCCATAACATCAAAGCTGAAAAAAGTGAATGGGGCATTTACATTGAACGTTTAGCTCCGGGCCAGGGACCTAAACCAAACTTCGGTCAGTATTCGAACGTACACTATGTAGGAAAACATTTATCAGGCGAAAGTTTTGATCAGGGGACCATGCCTGTTCAAATTGGAGTTTCACAAGTGGTGTTTGGCTTTATGGAAGGTGTGAGCCAATTAAGCAAAGGTGAAAAAGCAAGAGTTTATATTCCTTCTGCTTTAGGCTACGGATCACAGGGAAGTCCTCCAAAAATTCAGCCGGACGAGGTTTTAGTTTTTGAATTGGAAGTACTTGACATTTCAGATAAAGAACCAACATCTCAGCAACAACCTGTTCAACAGCCAAATAAATAATAAATAGAAAGTAATTTTTATTTCAAATTATTTCCGAATTTTACAACGCATTCCTTACAGAATGCGTTTTTGTTTAGGTCCCGTTTTTAGTCCAACAATCCGGAGAATCTGAAGACTTATGTAACACCAAAAAAACTCCGTACTTCTTTTGAAATGGAACGCCTGTCCATAAAAATTTAAAAGCCATTGAAGAGCAGTGAAC
>JAGIAB010000277.1 GCA_017745135.1 Flavisolibacter sp. | reverse complement strand
GTCCGCAAGCATTTACGAAATCGGAAGTTTTAAGTAAAGCTTAGGGAAAAAGAATGTTTTCGAAAAATGAATTTTTCGTCTCTTTGATTAAAGCATTCAAAATACATTTGTTCTCCTGATAAAAATCATGTTTTGTGAAGATGAAATCTTTTATCCTGTTTTTTCTTTTTACTGCAATTATTGCCGATGCGCAAAAACTAAAAAAAGAAGACAGGCAGCTTGTTGCCCACCTTCAGGAGCATATTCAATTTCTGGCAGATGATAAACTGGAAGGAAGAAGAACCGGAACTGCCGGAGAAGCTGCAGCCGCTGATTATATTTCGGCCCAGTTTAAAACAATTGGCCTGGCTCCAAAGGGAACAAATGATTACCTGCAAGCTTTTGATGTAAATGAAGGAAAGCAAATCAATCCGACAACTTTTCTCACTATCGATGGAAAAAACCTGGTGTTGAACAAAGAGTTCTTTCCGCTTATCATCAGTCCGAATGTTACAATTGAAGCCTTGCCCTCGCTTGCTTTGCAGGAGCCTAACACTCCCTGGTTTTTTGATTTGAAAGAATTGCTGGAAAGCCATGCCAACAATCCCCATTTCGATATCACTGAATCTATAATCAAGTCAACTAAGGAATCGGCAAAGCGTGGCGCTACTGCTGTTTTTCTTTACAATACTTCAAGCAAAGAAGATGGATTGAAGTTTGATGGCAGGGAAAAACTGGAAACCGTTTCTATTCCTGTAGTTTATCTTACCAAAGATGCCGTTAAGAAATATTTAAGCGATGAATCAGCAACGCTGGATGTAAAATTGAAAGTTGATCTCAGCGATAAAAAAAGAAGCGGCACCAATGTAATTGGATACATGGATAATGGCGCTCCAACTACCGTGGTTCTTGGCGCACATTTCGGTCATTTGGGAAGAGGAGAAGACAACAATTCAAGAGAGGTTGAGAAGAAAGGACAAATTCATAATGGTGCCGATGATAATGCAAGCGGCACAGCAGCGCTGATTGAATTGGCGAGATTACTGAAGAACTCAAAATTGAAAAACAACAATTATCTCTTTATTGCTTTTTCGGGAGAAGAATTGGGTTTGTTTGGTTCGAAATATTTTACGGAACACCCTACCATTGATTTAAGCAAGGTGAATTATATGATCAATATGGATATGGTGGGAAGGTTAAATGATTCATCACATGTAATAACGGTTGGCGGTTACGGAACTTCGCCTGCCTGGGGAGAGATCTACAATTTAACCGGCAGGAAAAAATTGTATTCAAACGACCTGGTATTTCGTTTTGATTCCAGTGGAACCGGGCCAAGTGATCACACTTCCTTCTATTTGAAAAATATTCCTGTTTTATTTTTTTTCACAGGGCTTCACCAGGATTATCATAAACCAACAGATGATTTTGACAAGCTTAATTACACCGGTGAAATGAACGTAGTCAAACACATTTTGAGTGTGATAGAAACTGAAGATAAACGAAAGGCCAAACTGGCGTTTACCAAAACAAGAGAAACACAAACCAGCACTTCTACAAGCTTCAGTGTAACCCTGGGCATCATGCCTGACTACACATTTAGCGGCCCTGGCGTTCGTGTAGATGCTGTAAGCGATGGCAGGCCCGCACAAAAAGCAGGATTGAAAACAGGAGATATCATTCTTTCTATCGGGGATCATAAAACCAATTCACTGGAAGGTTATATGCAGGCATTGGGTCAATTCAAGAAGGGAGATAAAACAAGTGTTACTTACACAAGGGCTGGGCAAACACTTTCATCTGCGGTAGAATTTTAAATTTTGATACACGAATTATTGCGAATGACACGAATTACTTTTTCTTTTACATAAGCTTTACTTCGTGATTCGTTCCCAGATAACTGTCGGATAAATTCGTGTCATAAAACCAATATCTCGCTTATGAAACTTATACTGGATACCAAGGACATGATGGACGGTTTTTTTGAAGAAACCAAATTGCTTGGCATCATGGCTCCCATGAAAGACTATCAGTTCTGCTGGCAACTCAATAATCTTTTAGGAATTGATTTTCGCCTCAATAACGAATTGGAAATTCAACTCAATAAAAAAGGACGCAATTATTTTTTTGCCGTGTATGAATATTCCGAGTCTTCCACTTTTTTGAAACATTATTTATACAACAACCAGCACGATGGCGAGTATTTGTTGCCCGAATTCAAACACCTGGATTTTCTTTGGTTGCTGAAAGATGATTTAGTTTCGGATGAAGCGTTGCAGCATTTAGTTCAATCTATTCGTACGGTAAATGGTGTACAGCTTGTGGTTGAACTCACCAACGAAAAGATCAGGAACAAAGAACACCTGGTATTTTAGTTATGCGAATGTGCTAATTTGCAGATGTGCTAATGGGTTTCCTGGTAAAATAGTTTCCTTAACCTCGTCAAATTATTCTTATGTGGCAAGAAACCAATAACTCGCTCTACCGCAAGTTTGAATTCAAAGATTTCAATGAAGCTTTTGCTTTTATGACAAGAGTAGCCTTGATCGCTGAAAAGATGAACCATCATCCTAAGTGGACAAATGTTTGGAACACGGTTGAAGTCTGGCTTTCGACACACGATGCCGGTGACGTAGTTACTGATAAGGATAGAAAGCTGGCAGAGAAGATGGATGCGCTTCTTCCTTAGGTTGTCGTTAACTATTCTTTTGATTAAATTTGAGAAACCAGTGAAATGAGCGACTCTATTTATCATATTAAAATAAAGAAAGAATACGCATCCGCCATTCTTGAAGACCTTAAACAGGTTGATGCTATTGAGATCATTGAAGAGCCAATACCCGAATGGCAAAAAAAAGAATCACTCAAAAGACTCCAGGAAATGAAAGAAAATCCTTCTTCATCAATCAGTGAAGAAGATTTTTTGAAAGCTTTGGACGAAGACGATGAAAAGGTTTAAAATTATCGTCTCATCGTCTGCTCTAACTGATGTTAAGGAAGCGGCGCAATGGTATCATTCACAACAAAAAGGTTTAGGTAAAAAATTTAAAGAGGATATAAAACTGGCGATTAGTTCTATTGCTTTAAATCCCTTTTTTGCTTCTGTAAAATATGAGAATATCAGAACTGTCAGTTGCAAGCATTTTCCTTATTCTATCCATTTTGAAATTGACAAACCGGCAAAGACGGTAAGAATAACCGCTGTATTTCATTTTAACAGGAAACCTTTTTGGCTTAAAGACAGCGGTACTATCTAATTAAAATCGTTTTATCTTTTCTTTCAACGCATCTTCCAATAGGCTTAAGAAATGATGAAAGGTCATTTGCTTCAAAAATTTCTTTCACTTCATCAACTGCTTTTTCATCCACTGCAATTAATAAACCACCATTCGTTTGAGGATCGGACAACAGAAGTTTGGCTTCCGTCTCATCAATGCTCTTTTCGAATTCAATTTTATTGCTGTAGCTGTTCCAGTTTCGTGCGGTTGCACCGGGAATGGTTTTTAATTGAATGTACTCTTCAACTCCATTCATTCTTTTAATTGAAGAATAATTTAGTTCTGCGCTCAAACCGCTTCCTTCGGCCATCTCAGTTAAATGGCCCAATAAACCAAAACCTGTTACATCCGTCATGGCATGAACGCCTTCAAGTTTTCCAAGTGCTTCACCAATTTTATTTACAGTTGTAAGTTGCTGAACCAAATTTTTATAGTGCTCTTCCTTTATCAGTTTTCTTTTTACAGAAGTAGAAACGATACCAACACCAATTGGTTTGGTAAGGAATAAAAGATCTCCTGCCTGTGCCGTGTTGTTCTTTTTTAAATTTTTCAGCGAGACTGAACCTGTAACGGCTAATCCAAAAATGGGATCGTTGGAATCAATGGTGTGGCCGCCAGCTAAAGGAATATTGACTTCTTTGCAAACAGCTCTTGCTCCTTCCAAAACTTTCTGTGCTTCGTTCACAGGAAGTTTATCAATTGGCCATCCCAGGATTGCAATCGCCATCATAGGCGTTCCTCCCATTGCATAAATATCACTGATGGAATTGGCTGCCGCTATTCTCCCAAAGTCGAATGCATCATCAACAATGGGCATGAAAAAATCGGTAGTAGAAATGATGGCTGTTTCGCCATCGATTTGATAAACAGCTGCATCATCGTTGCTGTCATTTCCAACCAACAGGTTTTGAAATGGAAATTTATTTTCAGTATGAACGATTTGCTGTAACGCGGATGGAGCTATTTTACAGCCGCATCCTCCACCTTTTGAATATTCGGTGAGTTTGAATTGTCCTTGCATGCATCAAAGATAGATACCAGCGGAAAGCTATTTACTGATTTACTTTTCGCTTTAAAATAATACTTGCATTGGTTTGCATATCCGCAGTAAAATTCACCTGGTAGGTTTTATCTCCATCCCGGATGACCAATAAGCCTGTGTTGGGTGGAATCGTTCCTAAATTTTCTGCAACCAGTACTAGTTTTACTTCGTTCATTCCACCAACATAAATTGTTTTTTTAGTAGCAACGGAGGTAAGTTTTGTGCTCGTAATTACTGGTTGATTATTTAAATAAACAGATATGGAATCACCATCAACAAGACCTGGAAGGCAAAATCAGGCGATGCCAAAATAAAAT
>JAGIAB010000276.1 GCA_017745135.1 Flavisolibacter sp. | reverse complement strand
GATAAGAGATAAAGGGGATGAACTCGGGTTGCAAGGTGAGGTGCCAATTGTCGCTACCAGTAAGATTTTTATTAATGATTTCGTCACTAATGAGTAGCTGTTTTTTCAGCAGGTGATCATGCAGGCCATTTTGCATGAACATCTCAAAATCAGGTGCAAAAATTTTATTGACTTGTCTGTACAAAATGCCATCCCTGTAAAACAAAAAGCCCGATGGATCACGGTAAGAAGATGGATGGTGGCTGAAGGGCAAAGGCATCAGGGCATTTTAGATTTTTTTCCAAAAATGCGATGAAAAAAATGTTTTATAGTAAATACAATGTTCTTGAAAAAGAAAGCTACACCTAAAATTCCGGCGATGATCATTTGCAGGAGGTAGCTTCCGCTTCCCGGATCTATGTACAAAAAAAATTGCTGCATCAGAAGTAGCTTAATTTGGTTTGAGGTGTTAAACTTAATAAAGTTTCGTACATCAACCGAATGGTTTGCTCAATATCGTTTCGATGGAGCATTTCAACGGTAGTATGCATATAACGTAACGGCATTGAAATTAAAACCGATGGACATCCGTCATTGGCATAAGCAAATGAATCGGTGTCGGTTCCTGTGCTTCTTGAAACAGCTCTTAATTGTACAGGAATATTATTTTTTGCAGCAACATCCTGCACAAACTGCAATAGTTTATTATGAACAGCAGGACCATAAGAAAGTGAAGGCCCTCTGCCGCAAGCTGTATCTCCCTCAATGGCTTTATTGATCATTGGCGTGGTGGTGTCATGAGTAACATCAGTAATGATTGCCAGGTTGGGTTTTATGCGGCGTGCAATCATTTCTGCGCCACGCAAACCAATTTCTTCCTGTACTGCATTCACTACATACAATCCAAATGGAATTTTCTTTTTGTTTTCACTAAGCAATCTTGCTACTTCGGCAATCATGTATCCGCCAATACGGTTATCAAATGCACGGCCTATGTAATAATCGTTGGCCAATTCATCAAAACCCTCCTGGTATGTTACTACGGCACCAACATGAATACCCAAATCTTCAATTTCCTTTTTGTTTCTTGCACCACAGTCTAAAAACAGGTTTTCAACTTTGGCAACCGGTTCTTTATCCTGGCTACTGATGCGGGTATGGATAGCAGGCCATCCAAACACGGCTTTTACAGGCCCTTTTTTTCCATGAATAAAAACTCTTTGTCCGGGAGCAATTTGATGATCCACGCCACCATTTCTTTTCAAGTACATTAGGCCTTCGTTCGTGATGTAATTCACAAACCAACTGATCTCGTCAACGTGAGCTTCAATGACAACCTTAAATTGATTTTGTGGATTGATAACGCCGACGGCAGTTCCGTATGGATCTGTAAACACTTCATCAACAAAAGGACGGATGTAATCGATCCAAAGACGCTGGCCTGTGTATTCAAATCCAACGGGGGAAGGTGTATTGATATAATTTTTGAAAAAGTTGAACGATTCGTTTGTAATGACTGGTTTATTCTTCCTTGCTGCTTTTGCCATGCTGAAAAATTATCGGGCAAATTTAATTAAAAGCAGTAAAGGGGTCGACAACATCATTAGTCCATCTAAAACGAAATAGTACAAATAATCTGAAAAGTTTTTCTTTGAAGGATAATAAAGCAGGCTCAGGATTATGACAGGAATAAGAAGTGCAACGATCTCCATGGTTGAAAAGTAATCAAGTAATAAGATTGAGGTTACAAAAACTATAAGAACCGATACCCAGAATAAAGCGTCTACACCTTTTTCACTCAAATAGGTAATCAGGCTTTTGATGCCGGCCTGCCGGTCTTCTTCAACATCCCGGTAATCAAATAAAATGCAGATGGCATAAATATAAAAGAAGCGATTTATGATAAACCATATGTGCTCAGCGCCTAAAGTTTTTACTTCAATGACCAGAGGAAGCAATGTGGTTACATGCATCCAGGCAAAGGCCAGAAAAATAGTTTTTCCTATCGCTACTTTCTTTAAGTGAGAAAAAACCGGATAAGAAATCTTTGGCGCAGAATATAAAAAAGTGACAAAGGCCGTTATTCCTAACCAAAACCAATGCTCAATTAACAGTAAAGCAAAAACGCCTGATCCGATCAGACCAATTATGAATAGAAGCAGATGGATTTTCTTGTTGGAAATATTCCATACTTCCTTTTTGGTAGGCTCTTCTACTTGAGGCGGAGTCAGATACCAATGGAAGTTGTAACTGCATACGGATCCCGAAAAAACAAATCCGGCCAGAGCCGTTGAAAAAGGAATGGAAAACAGAAGGCAGGTCTGGTAGACCATTAATACAGCGCAAACGGCAATGAATAAGCTGCTGAATACAAAAAAATCGAAGAGTTTTTTCAGAAGCGGGAAGTTTTACTACTGTCTCATTACAATAAGCCTTTCAGGACCTATAGTATCACTTGTATGACCTGCTTTGTCTTTTACGTAAAATCTTAGGTTGAGCGTATCCGGTTCAAAAACTGCAGGATTACTCCCGGGAATCCGAAGTGCGGGAAGGTTAAATGTCAATTGTGTTCCATTATCAAGCCCTATTTGGATTTCCCCACTGGTCTGCCCTCCAAATTTGGGAATACCCAGGTCAATAAGCTGATAATTAGGGATGCTTCTTTGGTTGGTTCTTTCCCTGATCACGTATATAGAATCAAGGTCACCTTCCTTGTCGGTAAAATTTAAGGTGATCAATGCATCACTGCCTACCGGGATGACCTTACTATTAAAAGATTTAAACTTTAAATGGGGTTTCGTTTCAACTTTATCTTTGTTGCAGGCTGCAAAGGCCAGGATCATCACACTGAAAGCAAAAATTTTTTTCATAAAATAACCGCTTGTTCAAATTTACTGTATGCGTATGGAAATACCTAAAATGAAAGAGCTCGAGGAAAAGGTATTTGCCATCTCTAACGAAAAACAGCTCTTCATAATTGCTTTGGAGGTCTTCCAATTTCAATACAATTACAATCTCCTTTACCGTGACTATTGCAAAGCTCTTGGGAAATCTCCTGATACGGTTAAAAAAATAACGGACATACCCTTTTTGCCAATCTCTTTTTTTAAAACACATAGGGTTGAAACAACAGTTTTTGAGGAAGAGTTGGTTTTTAAAAGCAGTGGTACCACGGGTTCGGTAACAAGCCGTCATTACGTAAAAGATGCCAGTCTTTATGAAAAAAGCTTTTCACAGGGATTTAAAAAATTTTATGGTGATGTAAAAGACTATTGTATTCTTGGCTTACTGCCTTCTTATCTTGAGCGTGGTAATTCCTCGCTGGTTTATATGGTTGATCATTTGATTAAGCAAAGTGGTCATGAAGAAAGTGGTTTTTACCTGAATGAGTTTGAAAAGTTGAACACCACATTGAAACGCCTTGAATCTTCAGGACAAAAAACCATTCTTATTGGAGTTACTTATGCCTTACTCCATTTTGGCGATCGCTTTCCTCAGCAATTGTCGAATACTATTATTATGGAGACCGGTGGCATGAAGGGGCGGGGCAGGGAACTGACCAGGACTGAATTGTATGCGCATCTTAAAAAAGCATTCGGAGTTTCTCAAATTCATTCGGAATATGGGATGACGGAATTGCTTTCCCAGGCGTATGGAATCGATGGAAAAATGGTTGCTCCTCCCTGGATGAAAATTTTATTAAGGGATGAAACAGATCCATTCTCTATATATGAACCTTCCGCAACGGCGTCTGGTGCTATTAATATTATAGACCTGGCAAATTTGTATTCCTGCAGCTTTATTGCTGCTGAAGATGTGGGTAAGTCAATTCCGGGTGAAGGGTTTGAAATCTTAGGCAGGATGGATAATTCTGATATCAGGGGGTGTAGTTTGATGGTTGTTTAGTAATTGTTTTTGTACCTGGCACTATTACTACTATTTGACTTCACTTGTGTCGCACTCTTGTACGTTCGGTAATTCTATTCATCATTGTGGAAGTGCTCGCATTAATGCAAGTTCATGTAACTAATAGAATCAGGCGTCAACCAAAATCATCGTGTTATTATTCGTATTCCGCCACTAGATGTTAATCTCTTTTAAAATAAAAATAATCATCGTTTGAATTTATTGCGATCACATTCTCATCTCTTTGAAAAAGCCAAATATTAATTTTTTTTAAAACTGATTTGTATTTCATCGCAACTATAATTAGCAGAATTACATGAATCCCTATTGTCGTCCAGAAAGAAGTTTTGTGATCATTCAGAAATTTATATAAGAATAGCGATAGCCAGTCGATAGAGAATAATAACAAGATAAACAAGAGAAAGATTATTATGCTTCTGATGAAACCACGTTTAAATGTATCTGTGTTTGAATCATTATTAGCAATCATAATTGAATTTTTAATGAGAAGATAATAATCGATGTGTCCATTTTAATATCGGAATGGATAGATGGCAATGGAGCTTTGTGAAGTCAATTTTATAAATGATAAATGAATTACCATTACGCCGTTGATTTCTCTTAGCTTTTGTGCCGTGGCTGCCCCAACAACTGAATTTAGGAAGGATTGTAAATCTTAGATATTCTTCACTTCCCTGTCGTTGGTGTTGAGGCGCAGGCATATGCCAGCCCACC
>JAGIAB010000275.1:1442-4642 GCA_017745135.1 Flavisolibacter sp. | reverse complement strand
TGGAATGCCATTGCAGAGAGAATTACTTTCGTTAATAATCATGAGTACACTTTTCAACCCCAAATGGAGGTACAGCATTGGGGATTGGGAAAAAGAAAAAGAAACGAAATTGAAATTCGTTTACCGGATAGTTTACAAGACGCCAATCTTTCTATTTCAGTAACTGATGTTGCTATTGAAAAAGATACTACAGACAATATCATTTCACATTTTTTATTGAGCAGTGAAATAAAAGGAAGAGTGTACAACCCTGCTTACTATTTTTCAAACAACAGTGATTCTGTTGCCCGTCATCTCGACCTTGTAATGCTTACCAACGGGTGGAGAAGATTTAAGTGGGAAGATGTAGTGAAAGGGAAATTACCCCAGATCACCTACCCGAGAGATACCTCGTATTTGTATTTATCAGGAAAACTTTTTGGGGTGGCACGAAATCAGCTTAGCGGCACAGAAAGTATTGCACTCCTGATAAAAGATACGGCTGCATCAAAAATGCTCATCATGGGTATCAACACCGATGGAAGTTTTGGTGATCCGAATCTTATATTGTTTGATACATTGAAAGTGTATTATAGCTTAAAATCAAAATTCCTGTCATCAGCAGAAGCAAGATTTATGACAGACCGGCTGCCTGCTCCCAACTATACAGCCTTTAGCAAAAACTTCATGTATTCAAACAATATTTTTGATACGACTGGCATGGCTCATCATATTTCGCTGGCATCAAAAGCACTTGAACTTGCAAATATTGACAGGGGCCATGTCATGCAAACAGTAGTGATTCAAACCACAAAAAAACCTACGGTAGCAGTGATGGATGAAAAATATACTTCCGGAATGTTCAAAGGTGGTGATGGTTACCAGTTCGATCTTGTGAATGATCCGATCACCGGCGGTTATCAGAATGCTTTCAGTTATTTACAGGGTAAAGTAGCCGGTTTGCAAATTAATACAAACACTACTCCTCCATCACTGAGCTGGCGTGGTGGCTCTCCTGCAGTGTTTTTGGATGAGATACAAACGGATGCAGACATGGTCGGTACCATCCCTGTAACAGATATTGCTTATATTAAAGTTTTCCGTCCGCCTTTTATGGGAGGATTCGGCGGCGACAACGGTGCCATTGCTATTTATACAAGAAGAGGTAGTGACCAGGCACCGGGAAAAGGAGGATTATCTTCCAATACGATTGCTGGCTATTCTCCTGTTAAAGAATTTTACTCACCTAATTACGACAGGTTCGATCCTCGCAATGAACATGCGGATATTCGCTCCACCTTGTACTGGGCTCCGATAATAACAGCAAATCAAAACAATAAATCAGTAAAACTGAGTTTTTATAACAACGATGTTGCCAAAGCGTTCAGGGTTGTAATTGAAGGAATGACCAAAGACGGACTGCTGACGCATTACGAACAGATCATGGAATAATGGCAAGAATTAAACTGGATCTTCACGATATCTATAATAACAGCAATGCAGTGGATAAGGCATTGCAACAGGCATTTGATGATGCCATTAATAAAAAGATAAGAGAGGTTGAAATTATCCCGGGAAAAGGAAGCGGGCAGTTGCGGAAGAAGGTTGAACGTTTTTTACAACAGCCTCACATTAAGCCACTGTATCATCGCATTGAAAATGATTCAAAGAATTTTGGAAGATTGTTCGTGTACTTCAAATTCTGAACAGGGCAACGCAAGTATATTATTTTTGCGGTTCTTAATTCCGGTTTATGTATAAAAGAGTGTCGAAAAGTTTTCTTATTATCTTTTTATTTTTTCTTCCTGTGAAAGCCATGTGCTGGGGACAATTGGGGCACCGCATTGTGGCTGAAATTGCGGATAGTTATTTAACAGCAAAAACAAAAGCCGAGATCAAAAAAATATTGGGCAATGAATCCATTGCCATGGCCAGCAACTGGGGAGATTTTATAAAATCAGATACCGCTTTCAATTATCTGGAGACCTGGCATTATATTGATTTCGAAAAAAATCTCACTTATAACCAATTCAAAGAAGTGTTGAGGAAAGATACAGGCAGAGTGGATGATTTATATGCAGCAATTAACTTTATAACGAAGGAGCTAAAAAAGAAATCCTTAACACAGGAAAAGAAAAGAATGTATTTGAAATTGCTCATTCATTTTGTTGGAGATGCTCATCAGCCTTTACACGTAGGAATTCACGGGACAAATGGGGGCAATGACATCAAAGTGCAGTGGTTTGGGCAGGCGTCAAACCTTCATCGTGTGTGGGACTCAGATTTGATTGAAAAGCAGCAATTGAGTTACACTGAATATGCTGTTTATCTAACTCACACTACTGCTGCCCAAAGAAAAAACTGGCAGGCTGAGCCTATTAGTAAATGGTTGTATGATTCGTATGTATTGGCGCAGGATTTACATAACGAGATCACAGAGGTCAATCCAAAACTTGGTTACCGTTACAATTATGACCATATCAAAACTTTAGAACAACAAATGTTGAAAGGTGGTGTGCATTTGGCGGGATTACTGAACGAGATTTTTGGAAAGTAAGTTCAATTTTTCTTCTTCTTACTATTGGCGGGGCAGGTAGTACCCCCATTAACTCAATCAACTAATCATTTACATTTGTTTGTATGCAGGAAATGATCAATGCCGTTTCGCAATTGTATCAAAGTTGGGCGGGAAAAGAACCCGTGCAGGTAGATGTGCTGCCACAATCAGGAAGTGATCGAAGGTATTTTCGTTTGTATGGCGAAGAAGGAAAAACTTTCATTGGAACATATGGGTTAAATGTTCCGGAAAACGAGGCCTTTATTTATTTCGCCGATCATTTCAGGAGAAAAAGTTTGTCCGTTCCCGAGATACTGGCCGTGAGCTATGATAAAACCATTTACCTGCAGCAGGATTTTGGGAACACATCCCTGCTGAACGTTCTTGAAGCAAAAGGATTTACGCAGGAAGTGTATGATCTTTTCAAAGAAAGTCTTCATCAACTGGCGAGGCTACAAGTGTTAGGTGATGAAGGATTGAACTACAAAAAATGTTTGACCAACGAAGAATTCGGCAAGCAGGCCATCATGGCTGATCTTCTCTATTTCAAGTATTATTTTTTAGATGCACTGCAAAGGCCGTACGATAAACAAAAGTTGATCGATGATTTTGAAGCATTAAGCAATTACTTAACTCACACCGAGTACAAATATTTTATGTTCCG
>JAGIAB010000275.1:0-1432 GCA_017745135.1 Flavisolibacter sp. | reverse complement strand
CATTTTAATAAGTGATGACGAGAAAGTCCACTTCATCGACTTCCAGGGAGGAATGAAAGGTGCACCCCAGTATGATGTAGCCAGTATGATCTGGCAGGCAAGGGCTAATCTTCCTGATGAATGGAAGCATAATTTGCTGGAAGATTACATGGACTCTTTTGAAACCATTATCCAAAATACAATCGACCGTGATGTGTTCAGGAGCCAGTACAATGGTTATGTATTGATTCGCTTATTGCAGGTATTAGGCGCTTATGGTTTCAGGGGGTTGTTTGAGCGCAAGGCCCAGTTTTTAACCAGCATTCCGCTGGCGCTAAAAAACCTGAAATGGTTTTTTGAAAATCAAAGTCTGGGAATTGTTTTACCCGAATTCAAAAGAGTGTTAACCATTTGTACCGATGATGAAGTCATTGAACGTTTTACTCCTATACGGGCAGACGACTCCACTCCATTGACTGTAAAAATTTGCAGCTTTTCTTATAAAAAAGGAATTCCTGCCGATGCCAGTGGTAATGGTGGTGGGTTTGTTTTTGATTGCAGGGGAATTGAAAACCCGGGCCGCCATGATGAGTACAAAGAATACCATGGAAGAGATAAATCGGTGATGGAATTCCTGGAACGTCAAACCAAAATGCAAACTTTTTTGAACAGTGTGTTTGACCTCGTTGATATTTCCGTTGAAGAGTACATCAAACGCGGCTTCACCAGTCTTGCCGTAAACTTTGGTTGTACCGGCGGGCAGCATCGCAGCGTTTATGCCGCCGATGCGCTGGCAAGACATTTGCGAAACAAATACAAAGTAAAGATTGAACTGTGCCACCGTGAGCAGGAAGAAAAGAATTGGATGAACGGCCCCCTGTCCCCCGGTGGGGGATCCCGATAGCTATCAGGAAGATCGGAGGGTCTTTTTGTTTTTCGATGGTTCTTTAAAGGAAAGAGGTCGGTGTCAGAAGTCCGAGGTCAGAGGGTGTTAGTTTATTTAAAATAAGTTCTTTAAAATAAGAGTTGATGATTATGTTGTCATCTTCATTACTGCTATTGAACTTCTGTTGTGTCACACTCTTGTACGGTTGGTAATTCTATTGAGCCCCGATAGCTATCGGGGTGGAAGCGTCATCATCGACATAAAGCTCCAGCGGAGCGAAATGTTAGTAGTAGTGTAATAATAAAACATGCTCAGAGCTCCGTAAGAGCGAAACCTTGGTAGAAGAAAGAATCATCCAATAAACACACGACTTCGTAGGAGTTAGAGAGTGAGGTTGAAACGAATAACAAATGAATATTGCTAAAAGTTGTGAACGTCGAATGTGATGATAGTGGTTTTGAACGATAAACGAAATGCGACGCAACAGAAGATTCATAGTAGTAATGCAGCTTGGTACAAAAAAATAACAATTCAAAATGGCAGATGAAATAAATAAGGAAAATGTGG
>JAGIAB010000274.1 GCA_017745135.1 Flavisolibacter sp. | reverse complement strand
GAACTTATTCTATCTCAAAAATTCAGAAAAACATTTCAGATATATGGTCAGGATTTGACCATAGAAACAGGCCGTTTGGCCCGCCAGGCCGATGGTTCGGTTACGGTAAAAATGGGAAACAGCATTTTACTGGCAACAGCAGTTGCTTCAGAAGAACCCAGGCCAGGACAGGACTTTTTTCCATTGAGTGTTGATTACATGGAAAAATTTGCCTCAGCCGGGCGTATTCCCGGTTCTTTCTTTAAAAGAGAAGGCAAATTGAGCGATTACGAAGTATTGATTTCCCGCCTTATCGATAGGGCACTTCGCCCACTTTTTCCTGAAGATTATTTCTGTGATGTTCAGGTAATGGTAACTCTTATTTCATCTGATCCCGAAGTAATGCCTGACGCTTTGGCTTGTTTGGCAGCTTCCGCAGCCCTGGCTGTTTCAACAATTCCCATCCAGGAAATCATATCGGAAGTAAGAGTTAGCCGTATTGATGGACAATTTGTGATCAATCCCAGCCGTAGCCAGATGGAACATTCTGATATGGACTTCATCATCGCCGCAACCGAAAAGAACATTATGATGGTGGAAGGCGAGGCAAAAGAGTGCAGCGAAGAAGACCTGGTAAAAGCTTTGGAAGTAGCGCATGAAGCCATCAGGGTTCAGATCAAAGCACAGGAAGAGCTTAGGGATATGGTTGGCGTTGGTGCAAAACGCGACTATCCCAAACCGGAAACGAATGAAGCGGTACAAAAAAGGGTAGAAGAACTGGCCAGGCCAAAGATTGAAGAGTTTTCAAGAGCTAACCTGCCAAAAGCACAACGTAAAGAAGTTTATAAAAATTTATACGAAGAAATCAAGCAGGTTTTAACTAAAGAAGCTAATCTGCCGGAAGGTGAGGAGATAGACGATGCTACTAAAAAATTGGTGAAGCAATACCTTGGCGACCTTCAGTACCATGTTGTTCGCGACATGATACTGAACGACAAAAAGAGATTGGATGGAAGAGGGTTAGAAGATGTTCGCCCATTAGATATGGAAGTGGATGTATTGCCAACTCCGCATGGTTCTGCTCTTTTTACAAGGGGTGAAACTCAATCGCTTACCACCATTACTTTAGGAACGCCTTTAGACGAATTACTCGTTGAAAGCGCAGCCAAATCAGCATACTCTAAATTTATTTTGCACTATAATTTTCCGGCATTTTCCACTGGTGAAGTAAAACCCAACAGGGGTCCCGGACGCCGCGAAGTTGGTCACGGAAATCTTGCCCAGCGTTCGCTGAAACAAATGATGCCGGGTGAAGATTATGCTTACACCGTTCGTGTGGTGAGCGATATTTTGGAATCAAACGGTTCATCTTCCATGGCAACTGTCTGCGCAGGTTCTTTGGCATTGATGGATGCTGGCGTGCCTTTACCAAAGCATGTGTCGGGTGTAGCAATGGGATTAATTACCAAGGAAGGTAAATACGCAATATTGACCGATATTCTTGGCGATGAGGATCACCTCGGCGATATGGATTTTAAAGTAACCGGAACTAAGGATGGCATTTGCGGGGTTCAGATGGATATTAAAGTAGATGGACTGAGCATGGATATTATGCGCCAGGCTCTGGAACAGGCAAGAAAAGGAAGAATGCATATTCTGGATGCCATGTACCATTGCATTGCGGAAGCAAGACCTGATGTGAAGCCTCATGCTCCTCGCATGGTGAAAATGTTCATTGACCGTGAATTTATTGGTGCTGTGATAGGGCCCGGTGGTAAGATTATCCAGGAAATTCAAAGAGAAACAGGAACAACCATCAACATTGAGGAAAAGAACGATATGGGTGAGGTAAGCATTTTTGGTACAGATAAGGAAAAGGTTGACAAAGCACATAATTGGATAAAAGGAATTGTTGCCATTCCAACTGTTGGGGATGAATACGAAGCCACTGTGAAATCAATTATGCCTTACGGGGCATTTGTAGAATTCCTCCCGGGTAAACAGGGATTGCTTCATATTTCTGAAGTAAGCTGGAAGCGTTTGGACACTTTGGAAGGCGTTTTGAATGAAGGTGATAAAGTGAAAGTAAAATTAACCGGAACAGATCCCAAGACCGGTAAATTCAAACTTTCAAGAAAGATTCTCCTTCCGAAACCTGAAGGCCAGAGAGAAGAAAGAAGAGAGGGTGGAGACAGGCCCCAGGGGCAAAGGGGCGACCGTCCAAAGTTTGAAAAAAGACAACAGGGAAATGGTGAGGGCAGACAGGAAGAACGTCCGCAGGAAACAGGTTCTGAGCAAAATGATTAATAACAATTTCAAATAGATTTTAAGGCTGTCGCAAGGCAGCCTTTTTAATTTTATAGCATGAGCAGTATTCAATTGAGCATTGAAGCAAATGAAGAGCAACAGGAGATTTTAATTAGCCAGTTGTCGGACTTAGGAGCAGATGGATTTGAACAGACAGGCAATTATCTGATCGCGTATTTCAATGAAAATATGTTTAAGAGTTATGAGGTCAATGAATTGTTGAAAGACTATTCTTTTACAACAAATACTATCGAAGAAAAGAACTGGAATGAAGTATGGGAAAGCAATTTTGAACCAGTAGTCGTCAATAATTTTTGTGCAATCAGGGCAGAATTTCATCAACCCATAACTACTGTTGAGCATGAAATCATCATCACGCCGAAAATGAGTTTTGGCACAGGTCATCACGCAACCACGTACATGATGATTGAGCAAATGCAACATATTGATTTCAAAGACAAAATGGTATTTGATTTCGGTACAGGAACAGGTATACTCTCTATTCTTGCAGAAAAATCAGGGGCATCAAATATTGCCGCCATTGATGTAGATGACTGGAGCATAGCAAACGCCAAAGAAAATATTGAAAGAAATAATTGCTCTAAAATTTCAGTGAACTTATCCTCGCAAATCCCAAAGCAGAAGTTTGATATTGTTCTTGCGAACATAAACCGGAATGTGATTCTTAGTTATTTACCTGAACTCAACGCATGTTTAAAAGAAAACTCTTATTTATTACTTAGTGGTTTGCTCACATCCGACGAGAAAGATATTATGGAAGCCTGTAGCAGCCATAATCTTCGTTTACTTAAGCATACCGAACGTAACAATTGGATATCGTTATTACTGGTTAAGACCGTATGATTTCTAAGGTAATTTAACGTAAACTCCTCGGCATTTTTGATTATTTTTGTTCGCCAACTTTAACCCATCATTCTATGAATGAAGTCCTTTTGATCGTATTAGCATACCTGATTGGAAGTATTCCCACCGCTGTTTGGATCAGCAAATTCTTCTTCAATATTGACATCCGCGATTATGGCAGTGGTAATGCAGGAGCCACCAACACTTATAGGGTCTTAGGTTCAAAATGGGGAACGGTGGTAATGGTCATAGATATGCTGAAGGCCATTATTGCCGTCAAACTGGCTTTTCTATTGCCCTATGCTTATGAAAGTGACGTCTATTTGGTAAACATGCAGTTGGGCCTCGGCCTTGCCGCGGTTTTAGGACATATTTTCCCCATTTGGGCAGAGTTTAGAGGAGGAAAGGGAGTTGCCTGTCTTTTTGGAATGGTGCTGGGTATTCAGCCGAATGTAGCCTTATGTTGTGTTGGAGTTTTTATCCTGGTTTTGTACTTAACAAGATGGGTTTCTCTAAGTTCAATCCTCGCCAGCATTGCATTTCCAATCTTTATTCTTTTCATCTTCAATGAGCCTGAACGGCTTTACCGGGTTTTTGCCATTACGGTTGCGATGCTTGTGCTGCTAACACATCAAAAAAATATAGGTCGCATCTTAAAAGGCGACGAAAACAAAGTTCCTATTTTAAAATACCGTGACCGACGCAGGCAAAAACGGAAATAAAACTTTCATTTAACCTAATCTTTAGCTCATCAATAAAGGTTGTTCCGTTTTGGTATAATCATTGAACTCATACGTTAAAAGTTAAAAAGATGATACGGAAAATAACTAGTTTATTCTTGCTGGCCGCCACTTTTATAGCTTGCTCCAAAAACCCTATTACAGGAAGAAATCAAGCGCATTTAGTATCCGAAGCGGAGCTGCAAGCCATGGCTACCCAACAATATCGACAGTTTCTATCTGAGAACAGGGTAGTCTCAGCCTCAGCAGACAGAGATGCGGAAATGGTAAGGAGAGTAGGGCAAAGAGTTGCTAATGCTATTACAAAATACCTACGCGATAACGGTCAGGCAAATATGGTTGATGGCTACAAATGGGAATTCAATCTTGTACAAAGCAATGACGCCAATGCCTGGTGTATGCCTGGAGGTAAAGTGGTAGTATATACTGGTTTGTTGCCCATCACGCAGAACGAGGCGGCATTAGCTATGGTAATGGGTCACGAAATAGCTCACGCCGTTTTACTTCATGGTAATGAAAGAATGAGCCAGGGACTTTTGCAGCAATTAGGCGGCGTTGCTTTGGCAGTTGCCGTGTCTAACAGGCCTGCAGAGACCCAAAATTTGTTTTTAAACGCCTACGGTGTAGGCTCACAGGTAGGCGTATTGTTACCATTCTCCCGCAAGCAAGAGCTGGAAGCCGACAGGTATGGTATGATCTGGGGTGCCATGGCTGGTTATAATCCAAGAGAAGCCATTGCCTTATGGCAAAGAATGGA
>JAGIAB010000273.1 GCA_017745135.1 Flavisolibacter sp. | reverse complement strand
AGCAGGGTGGTTTGTCCTACCGGCACGCTCAGTTTGTAACCTGAACTGGCATCAACTTCAGCAATGAAACGGACTTTATGAATGCCGCAAATCAGATCAACATTCCATCGATCAAAAAACAACTGGGCGAAAAATAACCATCACCAACAAACTATTGAACATGAAAAAAATACTTTTCTTAGCTATCATATTTGCAGTATGCAGTCAATCCAATGCGCAGGAGTTTGCTAAACGGTTGACAGAAGCAAAAAGCGCCTACTCTGGCGGCAAACTGGATGATTCACGTTTTGCTATGGAACAAATGCTCCAGGAACTGGATATTATTACTGGCAAAGAAGTGATAAAACTGCTTCCTGCTAAAATGGGAGATAAAGATGCCAATACAAAAGCCGATAATGTAACCGGTTCTTCCGGCTTTTTTGGAGTCATCATTCATCGTGAATACGGCACTGTTGATACTTCGAATATTGACCTTGAAATCATCAGCAATTCCCCATTAATTACTTCACTCAATGCACTGTTAGCGCTACCGTTTGTAGCTGGCGCCGGCGACAACAAGGTCATTAGAATTAATGGTTATAAAGCCCTGGTTGAAAAAGTAAGTGGCTCAAACGATAAAGCCGACTACCAGGTACAACTTCCACTGAACAGTACCCTGATCACCTTAAAAGCACCTGGCTATTCCCAGGATGACGTAATCAAAATGGCCAATACTTTACCTGTTGCTGATATTGCTAAAATGTTGCAGTAAATTTTTTACCCTGCATAAATAATAAAAGCCCTTTTTAGGGCTTTTATTATTTTATAAGTTTCTATCCTGCTATTTCACAATGATCACAGGCCTTAATTTATATCCATTCTGCTCTTCCTTTACAGAAGCCCCTGCGTCAAAATCAAGAACAATTGTTTCAAGGTTGGCATTTAACTTTTTGCGAACTTTAATTTTCAAACCAGAAGCAGAGCCGCTTGGAATGGTTAAAGGATACACCTGGCCGTTAGATTTGATCGTATTGTTATCGCCAAGAACCAGTCTTATTTCATTAAGGGTATTTGAAGGAACAGTACCCTGCGCAATCAAAGTATCTAAGCCATTTTGAAGATCCAATAAGTTGTAGATAGTATCCTTCGTCGGCAAGGAAATCCATCCCGCTGTATCGTTGTCGAAACTTACTTTTACTTCCTTTAGATCAATATTGACTTCTTCCCAGTCGGCCGGTGCGTCCGTTAACCTGACATGCAAAGTAGAAGTGCGGGATTCTTTTTTACAAGCCAGAAATACCATTGATAAAACAAGTACAAAAGTGAGTACAGATTTTAATAGTTTCATAGATAGGGATTTTACTCTAAACTATTCAGAATTGTACCACAAATGTTTAAAGTCGAAAAACTTCAAAAGAATTGGGCAATTTTACTTTCTGAGTTTTCGTAGTTATCACAACCAATGGAATGAATACCTGTCATAGAAAGACAAATGCCTTGTCGTGATAAAAGACATACCTGTAGGTTTATTGATCACCATTTTCAGAAGTGCAAGTTTGAATTATCTGCAAAAGATCAATACCTCTGAAGTTAAGTTTCATTAATTTCATTCTTACAAGCAATCAACAATGAAACTCAAATTTTTTATTGGACTGACTTTACTACAGCTTTTTATTTTAAATTCTATGTGTGCACAACAAAAGCAATTCAAAGCACTTTTGGTAACCACTACTAACGGCTGGCATCATGAGTCTTTGCATTATGGAGTAGTTGCCCTTAAAGAACTGGCAATCCGTAATTTTTTTGATATTGATGTATTCCAGGATCCCGGCAGCTTTACAGATAATAATCTAAAGCAATACCAGGTCATTATTTTTTTGAATACCACCGGAAACATTTTTAATGCTGAACAAAAAAAGGTGATGGAACGTTTTATCCAATCCGGGAAAGGTTATGTGGGCATTCATAGTGCTTCCGATACAGAGTACGACTGGGAATGGTACACTAAACTTGTCGGAAGGATGTTTCATATTCACCCGGTAATTCAAACCGCCAAATTGCAGGTGGTGGATACTTCCTTCCCTGGACTGCAAGGTTTGTCCACCGGAACTTTATGGACAGACGAATGGTATGAGTTCGGCAAAGAAAAGGTAAATGATCTGCATTATATACTGGCGGTAGATGAAACCACGTATAATCCAAAAGTGGATTGGGGACGAGCAAAGGGTGAAGGCATGGGAAAATTTCATCCGCTTGCATGGTATCATAACTATGATGGTGGAAGATCATTTTATACGGCTCTTGGTCATTTGCCAACTAACTACAGCAACGAAGCCTTTTTAAATCATTTATACGCCGGCATTTTGTGGGCAGCAACAGGCAAGAAGTAAAATAAATATCTTCTATAAGACTGCTCAAACTTGCTCAAGCAGTCGCAAAACACTGTTGCGGTATAATTTATCAATGAGTATTTCAGCTTTACTAATTTTCAAAACTTCGTTGGTAAAGAATTCCATTTTATCTACGGAAACGACATAAGAGCAATGTGTACGAACGAATTTTTTTTATGTAGAATAGTGTCAATCGATGAAATGAATTCTCTGAAACAATCTATTCGTTCTGTAAATACTCTCACATAGTCCTTATGACCTACTATCTTTCTGTAGGCAATCGTTCCACTGTAAACTATCTTCTGCTCAATGGTAAAAAATGAAAATAGAAGTAAGAAAAATTGTGTAACAGAATACAGACAAACAGATAAAAGATCGAGAAAATCATTTTATCGATGAGTGAAGACTCTGCATTACCAACAAAATAAATTAGTTGACCGCATATCGTTTTTTTAACTTTATAAGGACACGTCTTTTCAATTACTCACCTCAAACACCAACGATCATGCTTGCTGAAACAACTACCGAAAACACCCAGGTTGCTGCCACACTAAATCCTTCCAAAATCATGCAAACAGGTATGGGATTCTGGGCATCTAAAGTTTTATTGACCTCTGTAAAATTCGAACTCTTCACCCTATTGGCTGCACAACCTTTATCCGCCAGGGAAATCAAACAACACTTAAGCCTAAACTGCAGTGACCGGCATGTGTATGACTGGCTGGACACATTAGTTTCCATGGGATTTTTAGAAAGAAAAGGTTTACTGGAAACTGCCTTGTATTCAAATGCGGAGGATACCGATTTCTTCCTGGATAAAAAGAAAGGAAGCTATATGGGAGGCATTCTTGAAATGGCCAACAACCGGTTATATCAACATTGGAATCATTTGGAGGAAGGACTTCTTACCGGCAAACAACAAAACGAATCGAAAGACAACAAAGGCAATATGGATTTCTTTGAAGAACTCTATAAAGATGAAAGAGCCTTACAGGAATTTATGGATGCCATGAGCGGTATTCAAAGCGGCAACTTTATGTCCCTGGTTAAACAATTTGATTTTAACCAATACCCAACAGTTTTGGATGTTGGCGGCGCCGATGGATGGTTGAGCATACAGGTTTGTTTAAATTATCCGGATATACAATGCATCAGTTTCGATCTGCCACCGGTTTCGCCAGTAGCTCAAAAGAAAATCGACAGCTTCGGTCTCACCAATCGCATTAAGGTAGTTGGCGGAGATTTTATAAAGGATCCTTTCCCCAAAGCTGATTTGATCACTATGGGAAATATTCTGCATGGGCTGAATGAAAATTTAAAACAGCAGTTGATTCAAAAAGTGTACGATACTTTGCCGGAAGGCGGCGCTTTCATTGCCATAGAAAATATTATTGATAACGAAAGAAGACAAAATACATTCGGCTTGTTAATGAGCTTGAATATGCTTATTGAAAACGGTGATGCCTTTGATTATACCCTGAATGATTTTGAAAAATGGACAAAGGCTGCAGGCTTCAAAAAGGTTGAACTGATGCCTTTGGCAGGACCAACCAGCGCAGCTATTGCCTACAAATAGTTTTACCACAGGATCCGCAGTCGCAGCATCAGGAAGCATTGCGGATTCTTATTTCGCATTTCAAAAATCAAGTTTTTCATTGCCTGACGTATTCATTTACTGTTCAGCAGCAAGCGTATAACCATATGTTCTGAACGATTAGGAAAAACAGTATCTTCATAACCCTATAAATAGAAACAACATGCCTATCTACATGGATGTACACATTGTTCCTGGGGTAAAAGCCCGGAATGTTGCCGAAGCCCATAGACAGGATTTACTTCACGAGGAAAAATACGGATGCAAATGCATGACTTACTGGATCGACGAAGGACGCGAAAGCGTTTTTTGTTTGATTGAAGCACCCGATAAGGACGCGGTAAAAGAGCTGCACAGGAAGGCTCACGGCCTGGTTCCTAATAAAGTAATTGAAGTAAGCAGCAGTGTGATACAATCGTTTTTAGGGAGGATCTATGACCCTGAGGAAGCCGAAGTTACCGCTGATGGTTTAAAAGTATTCACTGATCCGTCCTACCGGGTTCTTCTTGTTACAAAAACAATTGACCCGGTTTTGCTGCAGTATAAACTTGGGATAGAAAAAGCAAACGAATTATTGAAGGAGCAAAATAATATCATTCGCAATAACCTGGCACACTGGGGCGGTACTGAGGTGGAACATGGCGGTACGGGATTTATCATCTCTTTTTCATCGGCTGCCAGGGCTC
>JAGIAB010000272.1 GCA_017745135.1 Flavisolibacter sp. | reverse complement strand
TCACTGTTGCAGGCAGCAAAAAAAAGTGACGCCATTGCCACAAATAAAAATCGTTTCATAATGATTTATTTTAAATTGGAATACGAATCGTGGATATAGCTAAGCCAATTTAGGCTTAATAACTTATAATAACAATGAGGAATTTCAGGTTTTTCCAAAAGAATTTAAAGGGTAGATTTACTATTGCTTCAACGAAAGTTTGCTTTTATTTTTGACGCCTGCTTTCGGGAAAGCAATAAAATGCCCACACATCCGTTTTTCCTCTGATGAATCCATTTCTACCCAATTGCCTTTGAATTACTGGAAATTTATTAAAATCTTAAACGCGTACTTATGAAGCGGATTTTCTTGCTTTTTGGCTTTTTGGCTGTATTAATGGTTACCATCAGTTCCTGCGCTTCTATGAAAAGGGATTGCCAGGGCAAAAGACACTACCGTCAGCCGAACGGAATTTACCTGTAAACCGTACTGCTTACAATTGATTCAGCAATATCTTTCGATATTGCTTTTTTATTTTAAAGCTTCTACTCTTCATCAAAGCTATTTCCAAAAGAAAACTACACAAGCCTGTCTCTCCAATTACCTTTGTTCAAAAATTTATTGAGTGCCATGTTAAGGATTTTATTTTTTGGTTTGATTGCTTTTAGTTTTTATGCCTGTTCACCAAATAATGTAAACGTTGATGAGTCCCTTGGAAAATATTTTAAGGAGAACAATGTAGAAGGTTGTTTTGCCTTATTCAATAACGGTAATGGAGAATTTACTGTTTACAATTTGGATCGGTATAAGGATAGTGCTTACTTACCTGCCTCCACTTTTAAAATTGTAAACTCACTAATAGGTTTGCAAACCGGTATCATCAGCAATACGCAAATGGTTATTAAATGGGATGGTATTACACGCAGCGTTCCCGAATGGAATAAGGATTTGACCATGTATGATGCCTTCAGAGTTTCGGCAGTACCTTATTACCAGGAGGTAGCCAGGCGAATTGGAAAAGATACCATGCAGTTTTGGCTGGATTCGCTTCATTATGGCTCTGCCCAAATTAAAACCCGCATCGATACGTTTTGGCTGGACAATAGTTTGAAAATTACTTCTGATGAACAATTAGGCCTGGTAAAAAGATTATACTTCAGGCAACTTCCTTTTTTCAGCAATTACCAGGACACGGTAAAAAAACTGATGTTGTTTGAAGATACACCAGCTTACAAGCTTAGTTATAAGACCGGTTGGGGGCAAAGAGAGAACGGTAACCAATTGGGTTGGCTTGTTGGATGGATTGAAGAAAACAGGCATCCATATTTTTTCGTCCTCAATTTGGAATCAAAAGACAAAAACATTGACATGCCAACAGTGCGGATGAAGATTTTAAAGGATATTTTGAACCAACAGGGCTTTATGAAAGGAAACAAGTAGAGAGAGGTGAAGGGTGTAAGGTAAAGGGTCTGGAAAGCTGGCTTTAACCTTTTGGCCTTTACCTTTTGCCTTCCACCTTCTAACTTTAGCACATTCTTTGTCAGTAAAACACAAATTCAATTCTTGTGAACATTCAGTTTCAATATCCGCAGGCTTTTTGGTTACTGGCACTAATTCCTTTTCCCCTGCTGCTGTTTCTTGTTTATCAATCCTGGAAAAGAAAGGCAAGAAAAAAAATTGGTGATGTGCACCTGGTAAAAGAATTATCGAAAAATCATTCCCGCACCAAAACAATTATCAAATTCTCCCTTGTTGCTATTGCCTTTGCTTGCGGTTGTATTGCATTAGCTAATCCACGTATTCCTGATAAAAATTCAGGTGAGGTAAGAAAGGGAATTGACGTGGTGATTGCGCTCGATGTAAGCAATAGCATGAAGGCAACCGATATTGCACCTGACCGTTTATCAAGAGCGAAGCAGTTTATTTCAAGGGTGATTGACAATTTAAAGGATGACAGGGTTGGTCTGGTAGTATTTGCGGGATATGGTTACGCTCAAATGCCATTGACGTTTGATTACGACGCGGCAAGATTATATGTAGCGTCTGCCGACCCTGCTAACATTTCTGCACAAGGCACCAGTATCGCTGATGCTTTTGATAAAGCCAATCTTTTATTTGGAAAAGAAAGCGAACGGTTCAAGTCCATCATTCTGATTACAGATGGAGAAACGCATGATGAGAATGCAATGGAGAAATTAAAAGAGCTGGCTGAAAAAGGGGTGATGATAAATACGGTGGGTATCGGATCGCCTGAAGGTTCAACCATTAAAGATTCTTCGGGTAATGTAAAAATGGATGCATCAGGGCAACCGGTTGTTTCCAAATTAAATGAACAAATTCTCCAGCAAATTGCGCAGGCAACCAATGGAATCTATGTTCATTTACAAAGTTCCGATGCTGCGGTGAAGCAGGTTATGAACCAGTATACACAAATAGAGAAAAAAGCTTTGGGAGATACGTCGCTATATACTTATGAAAGCTATTACACCTGGTTAGCGCTGCCGATGCTTTTGTTGTTGATAGCAGAAACATTTTTACCCGACCGTAAAAAAGTAAAATCATGAGGTGGTTGTTTTTGATCGTAATAATGAATTTGTCTCTATCGGGCATTACTCAAAATGCCACTCAAAGCATTATAAAGGGAAACCAGCTTTACCAGCAATCTCAATTTGACCTTGCAGAAATCCAATACAGAAAGGCTTTGGAATACGAACCGGAGAACGAAAGGGCAAAATATAACCTTGCCAATGCCTTGCAAAGACAAACCAAGTACGATGAAGCAGCAAAATTGCTTGAAGATCTTGCCGGCAGTTCAAAAGATAATTCCATAAAGTCGGCAGCCTATTACAACCAGGGAGTTGCTTACACCAAAATTAAAAATCTCGACGCGAGTATTGAGTCTTACAAAAAAGCTTTGCGCACCAATCCAAACGATCAGCAAGCCCGGGAAAACCTTGAAAAAGCTTTGCTTCAAAAGAAAAATCAAAAGAGCAGTAGCCAGCAAAAAAAATTACAATCCAGTATGAGCCAGAAAGAAGCTCAGCAAAAACTGGATATGCTCAATCAAAAGGAAAAACAGTTACACCAGCGCAAGGATAGAGAGCAACAAGGCAGCGGACAGGCGCAGGATTGGTAGCCTTATCCTCTAAAGGGGAGTTAAAGCAGTTCTTCACGCTCATCCTTTGCTGATAAATGAATCCTTATGCGATATTTTTGCAGTTCTCCATAACCCCCCTTTAGGGGATGGGGATTATATGCATTTTTATTGTGAAAGTCTTATAGAGTACAAACGTCTTCCTACCAAAGAAGTAAAAATTGGCGATCTGTTGCTGGGAAATTTCCATCCCATTCGTGTACAAACCATGACCACAACAGATACAATGGATACCCTGGGTACTGTTGAACAATCCATCCGGTGCATTGAAGCCGGTGCGGAACTGGTTCGCATTACAGCTCCTTCAAAAAAAGAAGCCGAGAATTTACTTAATATAAAGAACGAACTAAGAAGAAGAGGATACAACACGCCATTGATTGCCGACATTCACTTTACTCCGAATGCTGCAGAAATTGCAGCACGTATCGTTGAAAAGGTCCGCGTCAATCCCGGTAATTATGTTGATAAGAAAAAATTTGAACTTATTGAATATTCCGATGCCGATTATGCTGAAGAAATTGACAGAATCAGGGAGCGGTTTACTCCTTTGATTACGATTTGTAAAGAATATGGAACGGCCATGCGCATAGGAACCAATCACGGTTCTCTTAGCGATCGTATTATGAGTCGCTATGGCGATACGCCGATGGGAATGGTGGAAAGCGCTATGGAGTTTTTGCGCATTGCACGTTATGAAAATTACCACAACATTGTCCTGAGCATGAAGAGCAGCAATCCGCAAGTGATGGTGCAGGCTTATCGTTTGCTGGCAAAAACCATGTTTGATGAATTTGGTGAATGTTATCCTTTGCATTTGGGTGTAACTGAAGCAGGTGATGGCGAAGACGGAAGGATCAAAAGTGCAATCGGAATCGGAAGTTTATTAGAAGATGGATTGGGCGATACCGTCCGTGTTTCATTAACCGAAGACCCTGAGTTGGAGATTCCGGTTTGTAAGGATATTGTGAAGAGGTATTGCCCATCCCCCACAACGACTCCAAAAGTGGAAGATGGTGCTAAAGCCCCTTCCCGGTGGGAAGGGGATGGATACTCTGGTAGTGCAAAAATTTCGGATAAAAAAAGTTTCTTCGACCTGAGTTCCCCAATCGGGGGACAGAGGGGCAAACTTCCTTACAATGTATTTGAATACAAGCGCAGGGAAATTTTTGCTGTAAATAATATCGGAGAACAACATGTGCCGGTTGTTATTGCAGATCTGAGTAAACTTCAAACAATCACACCTAAAGATTTACAAAGTGTAGGTTATACTTACAATGAAGCAACTGATAAATGGGCTATTGCTGATACGGCTGCAGATTATATTTTCACTGGTCACAACATTTTGGATTTTGCGTTGCCTGGAACACTGAAAGTGATTGTTTATCCTGCAACATGGTTGGAGTACATATCCTCCCCCTCTACAGCTTCGCTGGAGAGGGGGCAGGGGGGTGAGGTGTACTTTCCCATCTTCGACGATATGGGTTATGCAAAATCGGAGTTCAAAAGCAACGAACTC
>JAGIAB010000271.1:237-4656 GCA_017745135.1 Flavisolibacter sp. | reverse complement strand
AGATCAAAGACTGGAATGAAAAATTACACGAGATTGTTGAGAAAGCTCCTGACTGGGACATTGGATACCTGGTAGGTGTGCCTGCCTGGTGCCAGATGTGTATGGAAATGATCATTGAGCATTACAAGCTGAATACTATTCATGATATCTGGCCCAACTTGGGATTTTTTGTTCACGGAGGCGTAGCATTTGAACCTTATAAAAAAGGATTTGAAAAACTATTGGGTAAACCCATAATTTATATTGAAAACTACCTGTCAAGTGAAGGCTTCATTGGTTATAAAGACCACGAGAAAGCGAAGGGAATGAAGCTGATACTGGATAACAACATCTTCATGGAGTTTGTTCCTTTCAACGACAAAAATTTTGACAACGACGGCAAGATGGTGGAAAACCCCGAAGCCCTGATGATACATGAAGTGGAAGAAGGAAAAGATTATGCACTGCTGATGAGCACTAATTCAGGAGCATGGCGTTATTTGATCGGTGATACCGTTCGTTTTGTTGACCTGGAACGAAACGAAGTAGTAATAACAGGAAGAACAAAACATTTTTTAAGTCTTGTTGGAGAACATCTGAGTGTAGAAAATATGAACAAAGCTATTGAACTAGTTAGTGAGGAGTTCAATATTTGCATTCCTGAATTTACTGTGGTTGGCTATCCTTACGAAAACTTATTTGCACATAAATGGTATGTGGCTTGCGATGACCCGATTGATCCCAATGTGCTGATCCAAAAAATTGACGAACATCTATGTCGATTGAATGATGATTATGCTACAGAAAGAACCAGCGCCTTGAAGGAAGTGTTCATTGAAAAATTGCCTGAAGAAACATTTTTAAAATTCATGGAGACCAAAGGAAAGCTTGGCAGCCAGCATAAATTTCCAAGGGTAATGAAAGGAAAAATGCTGCAGGACTGGAATGAATTTCTAAAAACCTACACGGCTTCTGCATGACGATCATGACTAATTCAGTTTCTCAATTGAAATCATAGAACGCCGGTAAAAATTTTCACTGCCAACTTTCGATCTTCATTTTTGAAAGTTCAAGTTCTATCTTGCAAGCATGAAGAAAGACAGGAACCTGCTGCAAAGAATTTGGAGATTTATCTGGAGAACATTTCTTATTCTTTTCATTGCACAATTGGTTTATATCATTGTGTTGAAGTGGATCAATCCACCCATTACCATCACTCAATTCTCAAGTTGGATCAGCGGCGATGGATTGAAAAGGGATTATGTGGGTTATGATGAAATGTCTTCTCAAATAAAGCTTGCTGTTATTGCTTCCGAAGACCAGTTATATCCTGATCACGATGGATTTGACTGGAAGAATATTGAGAAAGCGATGAAATACAATAAGAAAAAGCCGGGCAGGTTAAGAGGTGCCAGTACAATAAGCCAGCAGGTGGCGAAGAATGTTTTTTTATGGCAGGGCCGAACGAAGTTTCGTAAAGCACTGGAAGCTTACTTCACGGTTATGATTGAATTTATATGGGGCAAGGAAAGAATTTTGGAAATGTATTTGAACGTGATCGAAATGGGGAAAGGAATTTATGGAGTAGAAGCAGCTTCTCAAAGCTATTTTAAAAAACCTGCGAAGAACTTAAGCCGGCAACAAGCCGCTATGATTGCAGCCTGCTTACCCAATCCAAAAAAATATACAGTAAAACCACCGGCATCATACGTAATTGTAAAAAGCGGCTGGATCGTTCGTCAAATGAATGCTTTGGAAAGAGATCCGGATGTGCAGAAACTAATTAAGTGAGGTTGTGAATGGTCAATAGTGAATGGTGAATAGGGTTTTCCTAAAATTGATTTTCATTTCTATGGGTTCCAGGAGTTCATCCAACCTTAATAGACCGAATCGAACGTATCGAAAACAATAAAAGTTAGATAATCCAAGTATTAACAGGAAGCTATAACAATGATTACAAAAAATCCCGAAGGGATGGTATTACTATAGAGAATTATTACGTGCCTGAATTAAACTCCGAAGGAGTGATATTAGACAGAAAAAACAAACTCACGTCTCACGACCTTCTCTTCTCTTGAATACTGTATCAATAATGCTCACGGCCATTTGCAAGCGTTGAGTATCTGTTCCTGAAATTTCAGCCCATTTCGTTTTTTGATTGATCAAAATATCTTTGTACATGTTGAATAATTTTTTCCTGGTCTCGAGATCGGGATATTCTCTTAATTCGTCTTTCACCCAGGGCAGGTCAACATTGCATAAAAAATACAGATCGTATTGGCGCATCGCAATTTGCTTCAATATCCAGGTGTAGCAATTTTCAAAAACCACTTCGCACCAAACTTTCATCACATACATATCAGTATCAATGAAATAAAAGCCATTCTTCGCTTGTGTCAGCATGGTATCTTCAAGTTCTGCTTGTCCGTGGGCAATATTCAGCAGATCGCCGTAATTATATTTTCCCCCTCTTTCCAAAAGATATTCTCTTGCAAACTCAGGACACCAGCAGGTTTTGTAATGCTCTGCCAGTTGCGAACAAAGAGTGCTTTTGCCTGTAGATTCAGGACCTATGACAACGATTTTTTTCATTTGTTTTCAAAATCAAATTTAGAGGATTGCCCGATGGCTCTTGCTCTTCGTTGCCATTCTACCAAACCAAAGAAAGCAAGGATTAATAAAATTAGATAATAGCCGCTTGTGAGTACATAGCCCTTAATAAAATAAAGCGGAATAGAAGCGATGTTCGTTGCGATCCACCAGTACCAGCTTTCTACTTTCTTTTTTGCCATAAGCCACATGCCGGTAAAGGCAGTCGCCGATGCAAAGGCATCCATTGCGGGAATAGTGTTGGCATAAAATGCTGCTTTGGCCCAATGCAATGCGGCAAATATCACCACATAAAAAAAAGCGAAGAACAACAGTTGTTGCGTCCACTGTTTGCCTGAACTGTTCGTAATATGAAGAACAATATGATGCTGTTGATCTTTTTTCGCCCAAAGTATCCATCCGTAAATACTCATTACGGTATAATAAAAATTTACAGAAGCTTCGCCAAATAGCGAGCCTTCAATACTGATATAAACATAAAAGATGGTATTGATCAACCCAACAGGATACACCAAAATATTTTCTTTGCGGGAGAACCAGACGCTTGCGATTCCGGAGATCACCGCAACATACTCCATCCAGGAAGTCTGCTGAACATTCTCAATAAATTTTTGAATCAGCTCATGCATGAAGCTGCAAACCTAAGTCAAATGCACTTGTACCAATGCAGGGGTTTTAAATATCTCTTTCCCTTTCTTGTTGTGAATTGAGTAGGTATTTGATGCTGGCCGGGAGTAAATTCTGTTGTTACTTCAAAATGTAAATGCGAAAATGCTGCGTAGCCGGTTTTGCCGGCAAGCCCAATGACCTGTCCCTGTTTAACAATATCGCCAACATTTACTAATGCACCTTTGTGTTTCAAATGCCAGTAATTGCCATAAGTACCGTCATCGTGTTTTATGATGACGTGATTTCCTTCGGATAAATATTTAAGTTTCGCTCCGCCTTTTTTTGAATCTTCTTTGACCTCTACAACCACTCCACTTCTGGCAGCGCAAATCTTAGCGCCTTTCTTCATTTTAAAATCCAGGGCATATTCTCCTTTGTGAGAAAATAATTTGGATTGATAAGCTTGTATTAACAAGTATGATCTCCCCTTTTGATAAGGGAGAGAATAAACAAAACCGTTAATGTCTTCACTTACTTCTTTACCAGCTTTTACAGAAACGGAGTTGGTTTGGGCAAGACTATACATACTTAATAACGTCACTAAAAACAAAAGCACAGGTTTCATATCTACAAATTAAAAAAAAGCTATTAAATCTTACATTTAAGGTATGGGTATTTGCCGTTCCTCCTCAACTTCGATGATTTTTGCCAAGCTGGTCAATCCGCTTTTGTGCATCATCATCATTTTTGCATTGCTTCGTTTAGGAAAAGAAGTTTTTGCGCCCCTGGCCTTTGCCTGTCTTATCGCCTTGTTGTTGATTACGGCGTGTAAATTTTTTGAAAGGCAGGGTTTCCCCAGAGGAGCTGCAGCACTTATTTCGATGCTGCTCGCCTCTATTGTTTTTGTTGTGGTGTTTTATTTCATTTCCAAATCCATTGTCAGTTTCCGGAAAGATCTTCCTTCAATGATCGAGAACATTAATTCCTCCATAAAACAAGTGGAGCTATGGGCACAAAAAACCTTTCACATTAAAAAGGAAGACATGCAGAGCGTTGTAGAGGATTCCACCAACAACATACTGCCTTCCACTTCATCTATCATCAACCAAACGGTTACCACTGTTACCAATTTTGTTTTTCTCGGCATTCTTCTTTTCATCACCACTTTCCTTTTGTTGCTGTACCGCGGATTGATCGTAAAGTTTTTCATCACACTTTTTG
>JAGIAB010000271.1:0-227 GCA_017745135.1 Flavisolibacter sp. | reverse complement strand
GGATACAGGTTGTTGTGAGAAGTTATATTGTAGCACTTCTGATTGAAATGGCGATTATTGCTACAGCCTATTGTTCAGTATTTTTATTTCTTGGTGTAAAATATGCCTTGCTGCTGGGTGTCATTGGTGCAATTGTGAACATCATCCCCTATCTCGGTACCATCATCACCTGTGTGCTCACTGCATTGATTACGCTTACCACCAATTCGCCGGCTACGGTATTGTGG
>JAGIAB010000270.1 GCA_017745135.1 Flavisolibacter sp. | reverse complement strand
CCCCTAACATCATTTTTAATGACTCCATATCGGCGCTACAAAACACAGCAAAAGTAGATTCAAGTTATAGTATGATCTATGAGCTGAAAAATGATTCCATACAGATAATTACGGGAATTAATCAAATTGACTCGTTGAATATTTCATTTGCTTTATTGGTCAAGAAAAAAGGAAAAGCTGAAAGCCTAAAAGGGACGGCTGCATTAATTAGGCTCGAAGATGAAAACGGTAACAAATATATACCTGAGGGTACTGCAATCGACGACAAGAATCGGGAAAAGCATGACTCTTATTTCTGTGATTCGACTTATTCCTTTCATTCAAATAAAATCAGCTTAGGTTTTGGGTTTGAGGAAGACGCTAAAAAAAGACTGTGTTTAACTGGCGCATATGATAATCAAGGTCTTGAATTAATAAGCAATATGTACTACACTTTGTACAGAAAGAAGTGATCTTTTTAAATGATCGTGTCTTTGTTGATAAGAATTGCAGAAAGTACAAGAGTGCTGTGTAGGTTAGATAGTTAGGTAACAAAGATTTGAATTTGTGAGAGTGAAATCGAGTGAATCAAACAGGAAGCAAAGGTTTTGAGGCTTTGCTGTGTACAGTGAAGGATTTAGTATTCATGTATTTGGATGTACGAAGGTTGCGTATATTTAGGTATTAGGCGTTATCGAGTGACGTTTCATCAAAAAATGATTTGTTATGGCACTAAACGTATTAAATGACTTTTCATTTCTGACATTTTTAGCTGGCGGACTATTTATGATTACTGGTATCATTTATAAATTCAAGCCGCCAAAGAAAATGACGTGGTTCGGCGCTATGCAACTAAAAGCTGCAAGAAGCAGTGAAGAGGCATGGAGAGAAGCCATTCGCTTTGCTGTTAAACCTATTATAGTTGCTGGCTTATTTCTCACAGTAGTAGGGTTATTACCAATCTTCTTTTCCAACTTTCAGTTTTTCACCTTTTTACCAGCGACAACATTAATATTGGCTACAAGTCTTTTGCTGATTTCATCGATTAATAAACATATAAACAGCCTTTTTGACGAAGCGGGAAACAGAAGAGACAACGCCTAACACAAGCTTTGTAAAATAGCTGCTGACGAACTACATTTAAGCCATAAACATAAATCAACGGCAGAAAGTAAGTGAAGCTGCATCATTTCAATGCCACTACTTCACAAAGTTTCGTAACGTTAGACGCAATTAGATTCCATGAAATTTAATTCCCTTTTATTTTTTGTTTTAGTGTTTCTGGTTGCTAATGCTGTACAAGGTCAAAAATTGCAAAATGGAGAGTTTCTGTCCAAGAAAGGTGACTACCTAAAAGTTATAAATGATTCTCAGTTAATCAGCAACATCACTCCATACGAGAATGTGAATACTTATCAAATCACCGATGATTCATTAATCACTACAAAGAAGTCAAGAATGACGGACGGCAAGGGCAGCCGTGATACCACATCCAGAAAAGCCTTTAAGATTTTAGTGAATAGTTCTGATGCCTTATCATTGAGAAAGTACCAGGATCAAGGAACCCCGTATGAATCCATAGATACAATCACCTTTATTAAAATAGATAGGTTGCTCCGACCGGTGAATAATTTTCAATTAATCGTTCTAAAAACATTTAGCGGCTTTGAAGGTACAAGGACTATTCAGATTGACGGCAAGGGAAATCTTCTTTACATACACGTTCCACTTGCAAGCAGACCAGATGCAAAACCTACGAAGCCTAAAAAAACTGTTAGAAAGTTAACGAAAGAAGAATTTCAAACATTCCTTTATAAACTTTCAAGAGCCATGATTGTTCTTCCTACACTAAAGGAATGTGTTGTAATGGACTATTCTTCAGAAATGACAATTAGCATTAATGGCAGAAATTACAATTCTAATCATTGCACTGAAAATTATCTTCACAATGAATTGACGAGTTACCTAGTAAATCTTGAAGACTCAAAAAGGATACAAAAAAGTAATTGACCACAGCGCATAACAAAAGTGGCGGTAGCACAATTAACTTTTGCAGATGATCTTTTCCTTTGACTGTCTGTCCGGCGTCTTCACTGCGTTGTCTTTGTGCGATGAGAGACACGGGAGTTTATTGCTATTCATTCCCGGGCGTCCCTGCTATCACACAACGCTATGAGAGGAGACACCGGGCGGACATGAGAAAGAAACGTCCATCTTGTTCATAAATTATTTCAACTCCATTAATTCCCTCAATCCCTGGTGAAGAGACGATTGATTATCTACCATCGCTTCCGCAATAGAATAATGATTTTGTCCCGGCAATTGTAAAAGCTGAACATCTGCACCTTTGTCTTTCCAGCAACTATAAAATTCTTTGCTCTGATCCTTAAATTCTGCTGTTTCTGCTTCACCCACAGCAACGACCAAAGGACATGTGCTTAAAGGTTCAAGCCGTACAGGACTATTCCATTTCGCAGTTTCCGCATCGATCTTTAAAACTGCGTTCAAATAAGAACGTTGGATCGGCACCAAATTAAACAAGCCACTGACAGCACAAACTCCCTTCAGTACATCAGTTGGAAGATGAGAGTCGAAAACTTTCCAATCCGTTGCCATCAGCATGGCAGCCAAATGTCCTCCTGCACTATGACCCGCAACATAGATTTGATCCGGGTCTCCATTAAATGCAGAAAGGTTACTGTACAACCACTGGATGGCCTTTTTGCATGATAGTACGACTTGATCAATCGATACTTCCGGCGCCAAAGGATAAGTCACTAACACTGTAGTAACGCCGTAAGAATGAAAGCCGTTGGCAATAAACCAGAACATGGATTTATCCAGCGTTTGCCAATAGCCTCCGTGTATAAACACCAGGGTTTTTGAGCCCGGTTGTACCGATGGATAGATGTCTAACCGCTCACGTGGTAAACTACCGTAAGAGAGATCTTTTATAACCGGCAAGCCTTGTTCGGTCTCCCTGCTTAGCTGTTCCCATCTTTCAAAATAATCTGCATACTCAGGAACGTGCAGCCGGGTGTTATACTGGTTGTCGAGCAACTCCTGGTCGTACTCCTTATAAACAAACATCAACTGGGATTAATTTATGGCAACCTGTGTTTCGGGTTCTGTCTCTTTTGTTTTTTCAAGACAGCTAAATACCAACTTATAAAATTCTGGGTGCGACTGCCAGGTTTTGCCGGTGATAATTCTTCCGTCCTGAACCGCTTGTTGCGGAGTTACATAAATACCGCCGCATGCTTCCACTTCAAATTTTACATGTTCGTAGCAGGCGATCTTTCGCCCGTTTACCAGGCCGGCGGTTACCAATATCTGCACGCCGTGGCAAATAGCAAAAATGTATTTATTGCTATTGTAGAATGCATTGACAATGTTGATCACCCGTTGATCGTTGCGCAAAAATTCAGGCGCCCTGCCGCCAGGAATAAGAAGGGAATGATAATCGGCAGGAGTGACATCATCAAATGAAAGATTGGATTCCATTAAATAACCCGGACGCTCTATGTAAGTGTCCCATCCCGGTTCAAAATCATGCATCACAAGGTTCATCCGTTTTACCGTTGGTGCGGCAATTACAGGTTGGTAACCGGCTTCCAGCAACCGGTGCGATGCATACAGGATTTCAAAACTTTCTCCTGCATCGCCGGTTATAATGAGGATCTTTTTATTGTTATTCATACAACGATTTTTAGAGTGGTAACAAGAGTTTAAATATCTGCAATATCATAGAAATAAAAAATTATTAAACCAGGACCTTCACATTTTTCCTGAAACTTGTGCCGGAGCAGGATTTACTTAGTATGACAGCACCAGAGGATTTCGTTGACGCCTTTGTTGGTGAGACATTAATAATTGTCTTCCATGGGAAATGTCTATAGCAGTATCTAACCATCAATAATTTCTTGCCTGGCACTCCCCGAAGGTTTGTATCATTGTTGATACGAATAGTTCTGTATAACGATTTCTTATTACAAGATGCTGAAAGCGGCGACTCTTCGACATAGAAAACAGATACCTTCAAAAAGCAACCAACAATTCAGATGAAATATTTGAAGTTATTAATACTTTTCCTCCTTGTTTTTAAAGCAAGATCACAGACCAAAGACACATTAGTTTCAATCTATTTTGAAAACAATTCTTACTACATAGACAAAACTCAAAGAGATGCTTTACAAAACATCATCAACAAAAACGCCAAGGTTCTTTCTATTAAAGGATTTGCTGATAGCGTAGGACAATCAAACACCAATTTCATCCTGGTAGAAAACCGATTAAAATCAACAGTTGCTTTTTTAAAAGAAATCAATGTTGATTTGCGGGCAGCACCAATCATGAATGGCGGTGAAGAAGTTTTAAAGGATGCCGATTTATCTTTAAGCCGCAGAGTTGATATAAGAATTGGCATTGAAACTACCGGGAATAACGATAGTAATAGCAAGGGTAGTTACAACAAGGATTCTATCAAAGCGGAAATAAAAAAATTCAATTCTTTAGCACTGTTTCAATTTGAACCGGATAAGACGGTTCTCACCTTTGATTCCTATCAGTACATCGATGATCTTTATGAAATGCTTAGAACTACCGATCTAGCGTTTGAAATAGTTGGACATGTAAATTACCAATCCAAACGCGACGCCGCTTATTTAAAGGATTTATA
>JAGIAB010000026.1 GCA_017745135.1 Flavisolibacter sp. | reverse complement strand
AGACAGGCCTCCAGTAATTACCACCTTCCGGTTTTTTAGGAAAACCGGCTTCCATAAATTCATATCTCCTGTTAGATTTTTCCAAACTACCGGTTTTAAAATCCGTTATTACTACCTCGTTGCCCCAGTACTGAATTTTATCGGCAAAGCCTTTTAAGGGAATTGAATGCAGGGTTGCTTCCATTGAAGCTTCTGTACGCACAAATTCATCTCCCTTGTTGGCAAAAAAGTTCTGGTGAAAAGCAGTTAAACATTTCACCCCATAATCGGTAAAACGCTTCAGGCTTTCCGCAGTAAATACATGCCTGTTGTTTTTGATGTGCCATTGAAAACGGCTTAACAACATTTCCAACGGAGGATAAACTCTATCCGATTCCATCATCCGGTTATAGTAGTAACTTAAGGCATCGTGCATGCTGGTACCAAATTGGGCACTTTCACTGTATGCACCCGGAATACGAACCAGGGAATTGTAATAAAACTTCAGCGGGCATTCCAAATAATTGTTTAGCGCCGTTACGTTCATTTTAAATCCAACCAGCAATTGTTCAATAAAATCTCTTTCTGCTTTTTCCAATTCCGGCTGCTGAACCAAACCATATCGTAATGTGCTGTACTTAAGTTTCACATCATCTGTTATGGGTACGGGTTCATGTTTTAAATTTCCTCCCGCCATTTCAGCAATAAAACGTGATGGCTCTAACTCCTTACCATCATTGGTAAATCTTGGGAAAGAGATGTACAAAAATTTTTCAGCCCTTGTTGCCGCTACAAAAAACAGCCGCCTCAATTCCTCTTCTTTTTCCTCTGGTGTTTCCTTTGTAAAAACATTGGGTGGAATTTTGTATCCCTGGTTGTACTTCTTTTTTCCTTCCCACAGGGCGGAATGACACCCGGTGAAAAATACATACTGGTATTCCAATCCTTTACTTCCATGACAGGTCAGCAGGTTCACACCTCTTTCGTTGCCGTTGGTTTGAACTAACGGTATAGAAATGCCATTTTCTTCGAGCAATTCAATTTGCTTTACCAATCCTTTCAATTGCAGATCGGGGTTACGTTTACATTCATCCTGCACAAAATCAAAAAATCCATTTAGCAATTGCATCAACCATGCTTTATCAGGTTGCTGCATGATGAATGAAATAATATTCGCTTCATTGAATAGCAATTCAAACCATTTTAATACCGGCATGTTTTCATTTTCCGATATCAGCTTTTCCAACACGTTATGAACCGCAATCAGCTTATCGGTTACTTCATCTCCACTAAACAATTTCTGTCCGTTGGTTTGGGCCAAAACACCCAGGAATTCACGAATGGTTTTGGGTTCTGATTTTTTATTGTTCCGGTTATTGACATAAACTTCATTGCTGATAGCCGCAATTTTCAGTGCAGGTATTTTATGGAAATTATGGTGAAGGATTTCAAAAAGAATGGGTTCGCCGCTGAACGGAATCTCTTTCTCAGCAATCACATAATTTATATAGCAAAAAATATTTCTGATGAAAGATTCCTTAAGCAGGTTGATTGATTTTTTTGTGTAATAAGGAATGTTCTGCAGTTGTAAAAATTTTTGCAGCTCATCGCCGGTTCTGTGCTCTTTATAAATCACAGCAATTCTTCCCGGCACTACACCTTCATCAATCAACTGACGGATTTCTTCTGCGATCAAAATATTTTCTTCAAACTCATTGCTCACACTTCTTATGACAGGAGCAATTTTTAAATCATTGTACAAAGGATTTGCGGCCTTCAGTGTTTTTTGCAGATCCTTGTATTCATTGATCAACCGTTGAGTGTTGTTTTGAATCAAAGCATGCGCTGAATCCAAAATGGGCTGAACACTCCGGTAGTTTTGCGTAAGCACCACTCGTAAAAGATCATTGTACTTGCCTGCGAGCAGTCTCATATTTTCCATATTGGCGCCCTGGAAGCGGTAAATACTTTGATCATCATCGCCAACAACAAACAGGTTGGGACTTTCATCCTGCCAGTAACTCACCAGTAGTTCCACTAATTTATTTTGAGCACCACTGGTATCCTGGTATTCGTCAACCAAAATAAATTGATATTGTTCCTGGTAATTGGCTAAAGCATCAGCATTGGTTTCAAAAACATTGATCACCCAATTGATCATATCGTCAAAATCGTAGCGCTGCTTTTCTTTCAGTATTTGCTGGTAGGCCGGAAATGCCTGCACCGCTGCTTTGAGTTTGATCATTTTCTCCTGCTCTTTTCTCCCTTCTGCAGTAAGTTCAATGATGCCTTTCTTTGCTTTGATTTTGTTGTAAAAAGTATCGGGAATGATCTTGTCTACGTATTCATCAATTTTTTTAGTGAGGTATTCAGCAGTCCATCCTTCCCGTTTCATTGTACTGAACAGATCTCTCAGATAACCTGCTTCAAAATAAGCATCGGTTTTATAGCGCTTCAGCGGATGATCATTGCCAAAACCATCGATCAACTCCATTAAACATTGTACTTGTTCCAATTCATTGATAGGCTGTAATTCTTTTTTATGAAACAGGTGCATGTTCTGCTGAATAACCATGTTGCAGAAGGAGTGAAAAGAATGGATATGCACACTATACGCATCCGGGCCGATCAAATTCAGCAAACGCTTTCTCATCGCCAGTACGCCGGCATCCGTGTACGTAAGACAAAGAATATTGGAAGGCAGGTAGTCTGTTTCCAATAAAATCTTTCCAATGCGAACACTCAGTATTTGTGTTTTACCGGTTCCTGGTCCTGCAATAACCATTACGGGCCCGAAAATTTTATCGACAGCCTGTTTTTGCTGATCGTTCAAACGCCTATATTCTCCTTCAAACTTCTGAAGCAATTGATCCCTTTGAATGGACATACTATTTCTGATTTACAAATGTGACGACAACAACTCCTGCAACACCGTTCTTCAATGGAGAGCTAACCTGCTCCGCCAAAGGTAATGGGAATTGCTATGGATTTTAGCATTGTGGAAAAACAGAATCAACGATTATTTTATTGGTTCAATAGAAAAACAAAAGCCATCCCGCAGTGAAGGGGATGGCTTACTATTGTCAACAAAATTACCGGCTTATTTCACGTGTTTGTTCACGATCTTGGCCAGTTCAAACATAGAGATTTGATCTTTACCGAAGATTGGTTTCAATTTAGCATCGGCATTGATCATTCTTCTGTTGTTTTTATCCTGCAAGCCGTTCTTCTTAATGTAGTCCCATATTTTTTTCACTACCTCAGTCCTTGGCATTGGCTTGCTGCCAACTACTTCTGCTAAGGTTGCACTTGGAGTCAAAGGAGCCATAAAGGCTGCATTTGGCTTACGGGCAGATTTCTTTTTAGGAGCTGCTTTTTTAGCGACCTTTTTAGGAGCTGCTTTCTTAGGAGCTGCTTTTTTAGTTGATTTTTTTGCTGCTTTTGCAGGAGCCTTTTTAGCGGCTTTTTTTGTTGTTTTTTTTGCGGCTTTTTTTGCTGCTTTTGCCATAAAAATTAGAATTTAACGGTTAGTAAGAACGTTCTTTACTGTGTCTAAATTAATATTATCTGTTTAATACTACCAAAAGAGTTTTCCATATATGTCAATAGCGCCAAAATGAGGGTTTTTCATTGGTAAATTTACACGGCTGTGCTTCTACATTTTGGATGGTCCTGTCTTTGCAGCAATCAGGCATTATGGCAATAGTACCTACCCATTTTTTCTTTACCAAAGGAACCGGCGTTCACCAAAAAGGTATGAGGGCTTTTGAAGAGGCTTTACGAGATGCCGGCGTTCATACCTGCAATTTTATTAAAACATCAAGTGTAATACCCCCGGGCTGCAAGCTCATTTCAAGGGAAGAGGGCATCAAGCTCCTGCGGTCCGGCCAAATCACTTTTGCCATTATGGCCCAATCGCAAACCAATGAGCCGGGGCAGATCATTACCGCCGGGATTGGCATGGCGCAGCCTAAGGATAAAACCGAACATGGATTTCTGACAGAAGCAGAGGAAATCATTGGCCGCACTGCGGAAGATGTAGAGCAGGATGTTATTGAAATGGCCATTGAAAACCTTGTTACGCAGTGGAACCCCAAATTTGACGGAGAGAAAGTTTTTCGAAAAGGCAAAAAGAATTACAAACTGGAGGGCCGCGACGTACTTGTAGACAGTATTGTGCAATCAGCACAAGGGGCAGAAAAAAATCAATTTACCATTGTTGTTGCTTTGGCTGTTTTTATTTATGAGAATTAATGGTGAAAAAGTTTTTGGATAAACAAGTCCAATACTTCCACCAGTATCAGGATGATTACAATCCACTCCAGGATATTACCGTTACGGTATTGAAGTAGCCCTCTAAACAATTCAAGGTTATCCCTGATAATGGCAAGTCCTTCCTGTATAACACGTACTCGTACCTGCAAGTCAAATGTTCTTTTAAGATCGGCATCGATCTTATTAAGGCTTTCATTTTCCCATGTTTCCGGCGGGGAGTCAAAGACATAAATGTTTTCAGCAATCCGGTTCCGTAACAACAAGGTTCTTCCAATATACTTTTTCAGTTTTGATCCCGAAATACCCAACCGACCCTTGTTTTCCAGTTGCTGCGTATAGTTATTGGTTTCTGCTAAAAGACTGGTGGTCTGTTCTTCATAATAATCAAGAGCAACGGATTGGCTCACATTGAGCATTACCAATCGCATGACATCTATGGTTGCTGACGGCACTTCAATTTTATTAAAACCAACACGCAGTTCTTTGGTTCCTGTCTCAACCAGAAATTCGTCTGTAAGCTTATTACTAAAAACATTTTTGCAGAACGGAATGATCTGTTTTAAAACTTCTCCTATTTCAATATCCTCATAATTCAAAAAACAAACAGCGCCGTATTTAAAAACATATACGTACTGGTCAGTACCGGTTTTAAAAAACAGCTCTGCCGGGTCGCTATAGTACAGCTCTGCTTTAAATTCAGCACAAAATCCCTTTACATCAATGGCATCAGCAATTTGATAGGAGATAACTTTTTGTGTCATTAAAAGATTTACAGAAAAACTGATGCCGAAGACCTTTTAAAAAGAAAAACCTTCCGCAAGACTGCGGAAGGGTGCATTGCAACCTAACACATGATAAACCTATTTTGAAGTTGTTTTTTGTTTTGTTTTGTGTGCCGGGTGATGTTTGTGTCTAGGCTTTGTCATAGCTGTTTTTTTACCGGGAGCTGTTGTTGTTGTTGTCATTGGCTTGTGGGCCTGCACATTGGATGATGTACTATCGGTTTTTGTTACCGTTTTTGATTTTGTTACAGGCTGTGTGCTTTTCGTTGTTTTTGTGGTTTGAGCGGAACCAGCTACTGCCAAAGCACCGATCAGTAAAAAGCTCAATACTAATTTTTTCATGTTTCTGAATTTTATGACACAAAGTGACGCCGCATTCAAAGATGTTTTGAACCGTTAACAGCCGGTTAACCACTATTGAAATATTTTTGGGAAGTAATGTTTGAGAACTGTTAGTACAGGTTAATGGCCGGTTAATTCAATCGAAGAATCAAAGGACGAGTAGCAACTTTGCTGTTTTACAAACCTCCAGTAAATCATCCACAAATGGCTTTCCGTTCAAAAACTATACGTCTTGCCATTTTTATCAGCACTTTTATTATTGCAGCTATTATTATTTTCCAACTGGTTTGGCTCAGGGATGTTTATTATCACGAACAAAAGGAATTTGACAAGGCCATCGCCAAAGCAGTACGCGGATTTTATGAAGATATCAATGAGCCTTTGACCATCTCTCATAATCTGAATGAACTGATTTCAAGTCCCAATGATCAAACATTTTTGGTTCGGCTGAATCGTTCGCAAATAAATGTGGACAGCACCCGGTTTTATTTGCAAAGCGAGTTCGAGAACGAAGATATTTTCACTGATTGCTATGCCGGCTTTTATAATGCGAATAGCGGCAGTTATGACTTCGTTGTTTATTTGCCTTCTGCCACGTCTGCAAAAAATTCAAAGGTTACCATGCCTGCTTCAGGCAGTGCGTACAATCATCTTACTCTTTATTTTCCACACAGGAACAAATACATTTTATCCAAATTGAACTTCTGGATTATAGCCAGCATCATTCTGCTGATTGTGTTGATCCTCCTGGGAAGCAGCATCTACTATTTATACCGTCAAAAATTTCTGAATGAAATACAAAGAGATTTCGTCAATAATTTCACACACGAATTTAAAACACCAGTATCGGTAATCAACCTTGCAGCAGAAGTGCTGACCAATCCATCCATATCCGAACGGCCTGAAAAGCTATCACGATACGCATCTATTGTTCAATACCAGGGAAATTATTTGCAGGAGCAAATTGAACGATTGCTGAGGCACGCCTATTCGGAAAGCAACTTGCTTCATCTGCAAAAAAGAAAACTGAACGTTCATGAAGTGATAGATGAAGCGATCGATAACCTGCAAAGTTTAATTGTCTCAAAAAACGTTCAACTGGAACGAAGATTTAAGGCTTTAGATCCTTTTATAAAGGCGGATAAAGGTTACCTGTTAATTGTAATTACCAACCTCATTGAAAATGCGTTAAAATATTCTGAGTACCCCAAAATTACAATCAGCACATGGAGTAACGGTGCGGGTATTGTTCTTTCAGTGAAAGACAATGGAAAAGGCATTGACAGAAAATACCTGAACAAGATCTTTAAAAAATTTTACCGTATTCCCAACGGAGAAGAAGTATCGGCAAGAGGCTTTGGATTGGGGCTGGCTTTTGTAAAACGCATTGTACAGGCACATCATGGAAAGATCAGCGTGAAAAGCAAAGTGGGGGTCGGCAGCGAATTCAGTATTTCATTACCAGCAGAGTAATACATGATAACCAAAAACATCAAAGTGCTGTTAGCAGAGGATGATCTGCAAATGGGCTTTATCATTAAGGATAACCTTGAAGAAGAAGGTTATGAAGTCATCAACTGTCCCGATGGTGAAACCGCCTGGGACCAGTTTCAAAGAAAAATGCCTGATATCTGTTTACTGGATGTAAACATGCCGGGCCGTGATGGATTTTCGCTGGCTAAAAAAATCAGGCAGCGAAACGATGTAGTTCCGATTCTTTTCCTCACCGCAAAATCAATGGAAGAAGATAAGCTGAAAGGATTTGAGACCGGTGCAGATGATTTCATCACCAAGCCATTCAGCATGAAAGAACTTTTAAGCAGGATGAATGTTTTTCTTCGCCGCAATAAATTATTAATGCCTACAGCCAAACCTGAATATACCATTGGCAGTTTGCACTTTTTTCCCCTGGAGAACAGGATTATGAAAGGCGAGGAAGAGATCATTCTCACACAAAAAGAAACCAATCTTCTTCATTTCTTTTGCGAACACGCCAACAAAGTGCTGAGAAGAGAAGATATTTTGAATCATGTATGGGGAAAGAACGATTATTTTTTGGGACGAAGCATGGATGTGTATGTCGCTAAACTTCGAAAGCTTTTAAAAACAGAAACAGATGTGCAAATTGAAACCATACCCCAGGCAGGATACCGGCTGGTGCTTCAACGGGCATAAAAAATAAAGCTCACGAAAGGATCATGAGCTTTATGTATGCTTGCCTGTTGCTTATTTCGTTTTTTCTTTCAACACATTACCGTTACTATCCACTAGCAACTTCACTTTAGTATCGCCCTGCGACAAATTAATTTCATAATTGGTTTTGCTGCCGGCTATTTCCTTGTCTATCCTGTCAATGGTATATCCATTGTATTTCTCCCGGAGTAAAGTGGATATAGTATAAGGCATTTTAGTATAATCGGAAACTACGGTTGTCGTTCCGATTAAATTTCCATTCGCATCATACCAGGCATAGTATTGGTCGCTACCCATGTTAAAACTTACAGTGTACGCATCACTGCCTAATGTATTCCAGCCGGTAAGTCCCCAGTCGATAGGCACCGAGTTAACATCGTATGCATTCCAAACAACGGCAGTTGCATCAGGATAGGCAATAGCAAAATGAGAGCGAATATTTGTGGGAATAGTTACATTATAAGCGGCATTATCGGAAGTGCTTTGATAAGTAGTGCTACACGAGACGAAGAAAATACCTGTAGCTGCAACCAGGCTCAAAAATTTCAATTTCATAGATCAAGGGTTTGAGTTAAACAATAGCATATTGCTTTATCTGATCGCTATGTACCAAAACTCTGCCAAATGAACCCTCAACTGCTGAATTCAGAGAAACGCTGTTTAAAATAATTAATGCTGAGGCTGTATAATAGCGAATAGGAGTGACAGATAGCAATAGTAAAAATAATTCTGACCTTAAAACTTACTTGCTATTGCATCCATCATCTTCATTACTTCAACACCTTCAGACGCTGAACATGGATTAGGTGTTTGTTCCAAAAAATATTCCACTACTTTCTGGATCATGGGTTGTTGTACGTGCTGAAGTTTATCAAACTCTATTACTGTTTGTTTGCCATCTTTTTCTAGGATCAGGGGATTGTGATCGAATATACTGAAAGAGAGTTTTCCATTGCTGCCAATGATCACACAATGATCTTCTCTTTCATAAGCATAAGAAGTAAAACACCACGAACCATTGAAGAGAACATTGCTTTCAAACAAAATGTGCCCGCTTGTAGTGTCATCTGCATTATAATAGCCTGAAGCGTTGAAAGAAATTCCTGAAATCTTTTTTGCTTTTCCAAAAAAGTAATGCATAAGGTCCAATTGGTGCGGAGCCAGGTCGTAAAACAAACCGCCTCCCGAAATTGAAGGGTCAATTCTCCAGTTGGTTTCAGTTTGTGCGATCATGCCGGATTGATGTGGTTGAAATATTTTCATCTGAACGAACCTTACATCACCGATGGTTTTTTGCTCCAACAATTCCTTGATCTTTAAAAATAAAGGTTGTTGTCTCCTATAATGTGCAATCACCGTCTTTACTCCTGTTTCTTTTGTTGCTCTTTCAATCCTTTCAGCCGCAACAGAGTTGATTGCCATTGGCTTTTCTATATAAACCGGCTTGCCCGCCTTCATTGCTTTGATGGCATATTCTTCATGATTCAATGGTGGTGTGGCAACATAAATGGCATTTACATTAGGATCACGAATCAGTTCATCAGAGTTGCTGTACCATTTTTCAACACCATGTCTCTGGGCATAATCTTTTGCTTTTTCCGCATTGCGCCGCATGACAGCAACCAGTTTTGAATTGGGCACTTTATTAAATGCAGGCCCGCTTTTTACTTCAGTAACATCGCCGCAACCAATAATACCCCAATTAATGATCTTATTTTTCATGGAGATAAAACTATTACAGTTCCGAAGAACAGAATGAATTAGTTTCATTCTTCTAACAAATTTATTATGCAGCCAAAGGAAGTATTACAGCAATGGATCCATGCATTCAATAAAGGAGACAGTGAAACCCTGGCACAATTGTATCATGAAGATGCGATCAATCACCAGGTAGCCAATGAGCCTGTTGAAGGCAAAGCAGCAATCAAGAAAATGTTTGAAGATGAATTTGCCGCTGCGGAAATGGTTTGCATTCCTGAAAATATTTTTGAAGATGGCGAGTGGGCCATCATGGAATGGAAAGATCCGAAAGGATTAAGAGGCTGTGGCTTCTTTCATGTTGTTGATGGGAAGATCAAATTGCAAAGAGGTTATTGGGACAAGTTATCGTTTATAAAATTATATGATGCAGGCTAAGATCATCACGTGGTTGAATACGCAAATTAGAGGATAGCAGACCCCGTTAACAATGGCTTCACCATACGTAGTGTTAAAGCTCCTTCTTTTGTTAAACGCAGCGTTCGCTTTTTCTTCCTACACACATCTTTCACAATTAAATTTTACACTATGAAGAAAGTCTTCGCCTTAGTTATTGCATTGGGTGCTATGACTGCAGTTTTTGCCCAGCGTGGATATGACCGCAGAGATGAATCAAGAGACGTGATCCTCGGACAGGGAAACAGAAATGTTTACGGTAATAATAACCGGGGCTATAACAATGGATCTTACAGTAAAAGAGAAAGAGATGAGCAGATTCAACGCATACGGCGCCAGTACAACTGGAAGATCGAATCCGTACAACGTGACCGCTACCTGAGAAAAGCCGAAAAAAAACGCCAGGTCCGTTTCCTGGAAAGAGAAAGAGATGAAAAGATCAGGGAAGTGATCGACCGCTACAATTATTACAAGAACAACAAAAACAACAACCGAACAAACAGGAGGTATTGATTTCTTAGAATCATAGATGGCAAATTCCCTTTGCAACTGCGGAGGGAATTTTTTTGGGTAGGCAAATTGACAGGCATTTCAACCTCACTTATTAACTCTGTGATATTTGGAGTTTTACCACGTGTTCACATAGAGGGTAGAATACTCTTCAAAGTTGAAAGGGTTTGTTAGGGGTAAGATTGAAATTAAAAGTTTGTAGATGATGCCAGATCGTTAGGATGTTATTAAATCAACTACCATCTTTAACTGTTTATGTATTTCAGCCAGCATCTAATAACAGATATTAGAAGGGTAAGTTTTTCAAACGTCATTGAATGAAGGTTTCAACCGATTTCATTAGTCGGAATGCAACGATTTTAAATTTGCTTTACCCCTTGAAAGCCTTTATGTGTAAGGGTATACCTTTAACAGCGTCATTTTTTATAAATGAATTTCCAATTCTTATTGAAATCGATTATCGTTCAAAAAAAACGGACAGAATTTACCTTAGTATAAATTTTCTTTTTTACATTAGCGCACTCGATTGAGTGACCGGACACATATTTTCGTGCTAACCATTTAACAATACCGATCCTTCCTATTTAAACCTTGTGTTTTATTGAGATCATGGTTGCCATGTATTGGTAACGACTTGGTTTTTTTAAACATAGTTAACCAATTAACTAACTAACGACTGCTTACATGCTAGACCCTCCTTGAAGTCGACGACTTCTCCAATTATACTCTATAGTAAGATTCTACTTAATAACCACAATAACCACTTTGATTATGAATTTTTTTACGAATGCTTGTCTTGTATTTTCCAAACTCAGGAAAACAATAGCGGCAAAAACAGTGGTATCGCTTTTAACAGCGATTGCCATTTTTTGCACTACCGGAGGCTACTCCCAAAACGCCCCACTTAGGGTCACTGGTCAGGTAACTGACGTATCAACCGGTGAAACTTTAGTTGGTGCTACGGTAAAAGTGAAGGGTTCAAACACAGCCATAGCTGTTGACCCTGCAGGTAAGTTTTCAATTACAGTACCAAATGCCAATTCAGTTATTGTAGTAACATTTACTGGCTACACGCCACTGGAAATACCGGTAGCGGGTAAGACTTCGTTGGACGTGAAGCTATCAAGAGTTACAAAAAACTTAGAAGAAGTTGTTGTTACCGGTTTTGGTTTAACCCAAAGGAAGGCTACACTTTCCGGGGCAGTTTCACAAATTAGCGGTGACGAACTATCACGCTCAAAGCAAACTTCAGCTGCAGGTGCATTAGTAGGTAAAGTAGCGGGTCTTAACTTTAGGCAAACTACCGGCAGGCCGGGCGCTACACCAGTAATTCGTGTACGTAACTTTGGTGGCGACCCGCTTGTTGTTATTGATGGTACGATGCGTAACATAGATGCCTTTAACGCCCTGGACTATAATGATGTTGAATCAGTAAACATTTTAAAAGACGGCTCGGCTTCTATTTACGGTTTTGGCGCAGAAAACGGAGTAATTGTTGTAGTAACTAAAAAAGGTAAACGCGGTCAAAAGCCAACTTTAAGTTTTGATACCTATTATGGTACGCAAACGTATGCTAATTTTAATAAGCCCGGCGATGTAAAAAGTTATATCAGGGGTATAGTACAAACCGAAACTTACGGTGACGGCAGACAAAGTGTGGCCTCCAGAACTGTAACCCCGGATATCTATGAAAAAGTAATGAAAGGCGAACCGGGTTATGAAGGATTTGATTGGTATAAATATATATATAGAAGTGCGCCACAATACCAGGCAAAGCTTTCTGTTTCGGGCGGAACGGAAAATTCAGACTATTATATTAGTGGATCTACCTTAACTCAGGGTGTAGCCTTGCGCGACTTTGGTGATGGTTTTGACCGCCACAATATACAAGCCAATTTTAATGCTACTATTAGCAAGCGTGTTCGATTTGGTATGCAAATGAACGGATACTGGTCAAAACAATCAAATACCAATGTTGAAGGCGATGATTTTGACTGGCAAGCCGAAGCGCCATATCGTAATTTACCGATCCAGATTGCGCCAGGGAACACGACGTATAATAATCCAGTCTTCGGGCCGTATGTTAATGGTGACCCTTTGTACCCTAGAGGTTCATCTCCTTCTGGTCAGGCATACAGCTATGGTTTAGTAAGCCCTGAGTTATCAGGAGTAGAATCAACCACCAGGAGAAATCTTTCAATAAACGGTTCGATAGAAGTAGACATTGTTAGGGGCCTTAAGGCACGTATGCAGGCCAACTACTCATTCCTGAATAATCAGTTCGATTCGCGCCGTATGGCACCTAGTTTGTATATTACTCATCCGTTACAAGGTATCATTGCAGATCCATCATTTGTACAACAACGTAATATTGATCACGTTTTTACAAATACTGACAACAGTTCACTTATATTTCAGTTGGAGTATCAAAAGTCTATAGGCGAACACCATATCAAAGCAGTTGCTAGTGAACAGTCCCAGATGAATTATTCGCCATCTATAAGGATACAGGGTGTTCCGCCGGCTAATAATATCCCTTATATACCAAATACAGGTACTACTTTTGTTAACGCTATAAATGATAACATTAGTAACCGTTCACCAAAGCAGGGTTATATAATAAATGTAAATTATGACTACGCAGGAAAATACATTATTGAGGGTCATGGACGTTATGATGGTTCATCTCTATATAGACCTTCGGAAAGATGGGGATTCTTCCCGGGCGGGTCAGTAGCTTATCGTATCTCTCAGGAAGATTTCTGGAAAAAAAGCCCAATCTTAAGAATCTTTAATGATTTTAAGATCAGGGCATCATATGGTATTATACCTTTCGACACAGAAGAAAACTGGTTGATAGGTTATCTTTATTCTCAAGGCTCAGGAGTACTAAATGGTACTCAAATTACCGGGGCACAGGTAAGACCACCTGGATCTACGTCGCTAACCTGGGGAAAATCCCACAATTATGATGTTGGTATCGACATGAGCTTTTTAAATAACCGCTTAAGTGTTGGTTTAGATTATTTTGAAAAGATCCGGAAAGGTATTCCGGAAAATAGAGGGTTAACCTTACCGGATTTAGTAGGTTTTCAGCCGGGTAACGAAAACATAAACAGCGATAAAAACCGCGGTGTTGATGGTAGCATTGCATGGCGTGACCGTATAGGCGGCATAAGTTATGGCTTTAACGGTAGCTTTAGCTATGGCAGAAGTATAGTCGGTTATCGTCACAACCGGATTTTTCCAAGTGACTGGGACAGATTTATCGGTAATGTCCCTGGCCGTAATGGCGTTAATTATGCCGAAGGCAGATTAAATGGCGGACCATTTCAATACCAGGTTATCGGACAATTTCAAAGTTGGGAGCAAATACAGAAGCATGGCATTGATCAGGATGGCAAAGGTAACGTGACCCAGAAACCCGGCGATTTTATATTCAAAGATGTAAATGGTGATGGTTTTATAAACTCTCTTGACCAAACTAGGGAGACCTATCAAATAAATGGTGGTACCCCACCATTAGGTTTTGGCTTTGGTTTTTACGTAAACTATAAAGGGTTTGACTTTAGGGCTGATTTTACGGGTGGTTCAATGTATACGTTTGAACAGTCGTCTTCGGGTTTTAGCGCTGCTACCGGCGCTTATATGCGCGAGTGGTTACCAAGCCGAAATACATCACAGTATTTATTTGATAACTCAAGCTATTATTCTGACATATGGGACAGAAACAGCCCTATTATAGTTGGTAAGTACCCGTTGCTTTTACAAACAAATCCTGCGCCGAATACAAATTTCAACCACGGAGGATGGCAAACCAATATAACCTATGTTAAAGTACGTAACGTAGAAATAGGTTATACCATACCATACTCTGTTTTGAGACCTTTGGGTATTTCTCAATTTAGGGTATACCTGAGTGGCAACAACGTGTATAATTTTTCAAATATGCCGGGCAAAATCGATCCCGAACTTTCGTTAGGCACCGGTGGCGGATTGCCTAACCCGAGGGTTTTAACAGCGGGCCTTCAAGTTAAATTCTAAAAATAAGAACATGAAAAATAAATTTTTATACAGTCTATTTGCACTCCTTTTAATAAACACGCCGTTTATTGGGTGTAAAAAAGACCTAACGGTTATTCCGAACAACCTGATAGAAGACAAAGCTGTTTATACCGATAAGAACCTTATCACCGCGGTGTTGGCCCGCTTTTACTCGCAGGTTGGTCAAAATGGAGGTAATACTACCGGAGCAGCTGGTTGGGGCGCAACTAACCAAACTGACGATAGCTTTCAACAGGATCCTGATGATGCGCAAAATAACAGGGGTGGGGCTTCTGCTCAGCAAGTTCTCTTCACCAAAAACAGGTACAGGGCCTTTGATTATGGCCTGATACGCAGGCTAAACATATTTTTACAAGGCATACGGTCTGATGCTTCAAAAAAGAGCATGACTCCGTTTGAGAATTCAGCCTTTGAAGGACAAGCTTTATTTTTACGTGCCTGGACTTTTTTCCACATGGTAAAAACTTTGGGTGGTTTGACCATTGTAGGTGATCAGGTGTTTGAATTCGCGGGCGGCGATGATGCTACGCCATTTCAATTGCCACGCAACTCAGAAGCCGACTGTTATGATTACATCCTGGCTCAGTGCGATTCTGCCGCGATAAAGTTAACTGCACCTCCTGGCTATAGCCCAAACGGAACTATTAGACCTGATGATAACATTAACCATGCTATGGCTAATAAATGGGCAGCCAAAATGCTTAAAGCACGTGCTGCTTTAACTGCGGCTTCAATTGCCAAATGGAATACCCCTGGCGACCCGCTTCTTGAAAAAAAGGATAAATCTGGCACGCAAACTCATGGTATACCTGCAAGTAAAGCTGATGCTTATTACAAGACGGCTTTCGACGCTGCTAAAGAAGTGATTGATGGTGGCGTTTACTCATTAATGACAGGTTCTACTCTTGAAACGGCACAAAAAGCATTTGAAAATGCGATAAACAAAAAAACCGGTAATACCGAAGTAATATGGACAGCAGATCGTAAATTACCTAGCATAAATACCCGATGGACTGACTGGGTTGGCCCTGTGACCCATACAGAAGGCCCTAATGGTAATCAATTGGGTGCCCCTGCTGAGTTTGTTGAATCGTTTGAGGATAGAGCCACCGGCGACCAGGGTATAAGAACCAGAACCAATCCAAGCACTCCTCTTCTGCAAGAGGCTAATGGTGGTGCTGCCAACCCACCGATCATGTATGACTTGTCAAATCCAAACGATAATCCATTTATGAAAAAGGATGCCCGTTTATGGGGATCAGTTATATGGCCTCAAGCTGTATGGAAAGGTACCCCGGTAGATCTGCGTGCCGGTGAGTGGCGCGGTGAGTATAATGCTGACGGTACGCTTAAAGTTTATACCTCTGCCCCTGCACCAAAAGGAACTCCTGGTACTTTCCTTACCAGTATAAACGGACCAGCTGAGAATACCAGTAACATTGTTAACAAAACAGGTTTTATCCCCCGCAAATGGCTTGACGAAACACCCGGTGCCTCGCTGGCACCAAACTATAGCGAGATGTGGGTAATACGTTTCCGCCTGGCAGAAGCCTATGCTATATGCGCTGAAGCTGCTTTATTAAGTGCTCCCTTAGGCGGGGCCAGCGTAGGAGTTACTTATATTAACGTTTTAAGAAGGCGCGGTTTACTTCCAGACCTTACCGCTGGTCAATTTACCTTTGAACAGTTAAGAAGGGAGTTGCGCATTGAATTTTATATGGAAGATCACCGTCTTTGGGATATGAACAGATGGAGACTGGCAGATCAATATTGGGACGGTCCAACTAACTCAAAAAGCGGGGAATATCCGAATGGTACATCGTATCCATACCAATTATATGGTTACACGGTAAATCTTGGCCCGGGCAACCCTAATAAAGGTAAATATGTATTTGAAAGAAAAAGGGCTTTCAGGAAGAGAGCTAATCCTCAATTCTTTGAAAGATCAAGCTATTATTCAAGTACGGTTGATAGTTTGAGAACCTGGAATCCAAACTGGGAAAG
>JAGIAB010000269.1 GCA_017745135.1 Flavisolibacter sp. | reverse complement strand
GAGCAGGGAGATTTCATGATAAAAACAAAGAAGAAGGGTATTTTATATAATATCCATTATTCCGGCCACCCCTTTGATGTTGTTGGATGGGATGGATGTTGTTATCCTTTTGCTTTTTCCATTCATGATTTTGAACCCATAACCGGAAGAGTGCATCAACCGCCGCCGGTGCATCAAACTTTTGAAGCCAACAATTTTGTGGTTTGTTCCTTCTGTCCACGTTTATTTGATTATCATCCCCAGGCTATTCCTGCTCCGTATAATCATAGTAATATCGATAGCGATGAAGTATTGTATTATGTAGATGGTGATTTTATGAGCCGGAAAAATGTAACCAGGGGCATGATCACCTTGCATCCGGCAGGTATTCCTCATGGGCCCCATCCCGGAGCTGTTGAAAAAAGCATCGGAGCAAAAGAGACAAAAGAGTTGGCAGTGATGATAGATACCTTCCATCCATTGATGCTAACCAAACAGGCCCTCGACATCGAAAATGAAAATTATGTGATGAGTTGGGCAGAATAATTTCCACAATTATTTGTTTCAATTTATACAAATAATATTTTTGACACAGTTTTAAACTGCGTAACTGCTCCCGTGCAAATGGAGATATGTTAAGTCATACGCAGAAAATTACTACCACCGTTTGATGACTTAGCGGCAACCAAAACTATTTACATGAAAAATCTTGTCTCTATTGCAGTCATTACTGCATTATTATTTAGCTGCGGACCTAAAATTTATAAGTCTTCTAGTTTCTCGTCTGCATTGGCTAAACATAAAATTGTAGCCATTTTGCCTGCAGAAGTAACGATGCAATTACGTCCAAATGAAGCCAAGAAAATGACAACGGAACAATTAGAGGACATTACATCAAAGACAGGTTATGACATCCAGGAAAAAATGTACGGATGGTTTCTAAGAAGGCAGGAAAAATTTAGCTACACGGTTAAGTTCCAGGATGTAACCAAAACCAACGCTCTTTTGAAACAAGCTGGTATATCTTATAGCGATTTAAAAACTACTGATAGGTCAAAGCTTGCACAAATCTTAGGGGTTGATGCTGTATTGCAAGACCGAACTAATATGGAAAAACCCATGTCAGAGGGAGCGGCCGTTGCTGTTGGCGTATTGGTTGGCGCCTGGGGAGCTACGAATAAAGTCAATACAACTATCAATATTCATGATGGTAAATCAGGTGATCTTCTGTGGAAATACGATTATGAAGTATCCGTTCAGTAGGATCTTCTCCGACTCGTTTAGTGGATGCTTTAATGCGAAACGCTTCTAAGAAATTCCCGTATTCGGCAAAATAGATGGTACGATAATTTATGTTTTAAAGGTTGAGAGATTCTCAACCTTTTTCTTTTTCTGGAAATTTCGTTCGGGGAATTCTTTTAATCTTTTATTAAATTCGGAATCAAATCAAAAACTATGGTCAGAATTACAGACTTTAAAGAAGGAGACATTGTTCATGTAATGGATGCAGGTATCGAGAGAGTAGGAGTGGTAACCGATATTACCCGCGAAGACAACATGGTTTGTATTGATAACGGTATCCAGGAACTATGGTTTGCCCCCGAGGACATTATTCCCGTCCCTTTAACTGAAGACCAATTAATTAATACGCTCGGTTTTGAAAAAGAAGAGACCGGTGATGGTGACAAGTATAAGAAAGGGCCATTCAGGGTGGTTGTGCACGACCCGGGCAATTATACCAATCTGGAAGTCTGGTACCGGGAAGACCACCGGCATTTCCATCATCCGCTTTATGTTCATGAACTGCAGAATCATCACCTCCAAATGACCAAAGTGCCATTGGAAGCTACGGTTACCCGTTAAAACTTCTTAATTTTTTTGAAATATTCTGATATTTGTGGCGTCAAAGCGCCACATTTTTCTTTTTCTAGCTGATTCCCCATATCTTTGCGCTCCCAAATTCTGTATGTCGAAACAGCCATTAATTAAACAGGACGGAGTAATAGTAGAAGCCCTTTCAAACGCTATGTTCAGGGTTAAACTGGAAAACGGACACGAAATTTTGGCAACTATCTCAGGAAAAATGAGAATGCACTACATCAGAATTTTGCCGGGGGATAAAGTAGGCGTGGAAATGAGCCCTTATGATTTGAGCAGGGGGCGCATCATTTTCCGTTATAAATAGAAAAGGTTAAGGGTGGAAGGTGTAGGGTTGAAGAAATCCGAAGCACCACAAACTACAAACCACAAACTATAAACTAGTTATGAAAGTTAGAGCATCCATCAAAAAAAGAAGCGCCGACTGCAAAATTGTGCGTCGTAAGGGCAGATTGTATGTTATTAACAAAAAGAACCCCCGCTTCAAGCAAAGACAAGGATAATTAAATCGTAAAACGTAAACTGTAAATAAATTATGGCTCGTATTGCCGGCGTTGACTTACCAAAAAATAAAAGAGGCGAAATTGGTCTTACCTATATCTTCGGTATCGGACCTGCTACTGCCCGCTACATTCTTGACAAACACGGTATTGACCGTAGCAAGAAAGTAAATGAGTGGAATGATGATGATTTGAATGCTATCCGTAATACCATTACGGAAGAGTTCAAAGTAGAAGGTGCTCTTCGTTCAGAAGTGCAGATGAGTATCAAGCGTTTGTTAGATATCGCTTGTTACCGTGGTCTTCGCCACCGTAAAGGATTGCCGGTAAGAGGTCAGCGTACAAAAACCAACAGCCGTACACGTAAAGGAAAACGTAAAACGGTTGCAGGTAAAAAGAAAGCACCTAAGAAATAGAATTCGTGTAGAGACGCAATGCATTGCGTCTCTACACCATTTATACATGCACCAATTTTACTGAATCAATTACGGATACCACGGTGCAGGAGGAGGGTTGATTCGGGTTCCGCGAAATGCGGGATAAAACAAAAACAAAAGATTACCTAAGCAAAATGGCAAAAGCACAATCAGGCGGCAAAGGGCAACAACAAAGTGCAAAAGCAGCCGCAAAGAAAAGAATCGTGAAGGTGGACGCCTATGGCGATGCCCACGTAAATGCAACTTTCAACAACCTTATTGTTAGCATTACCAACAAGCAGGGACAAGTAATTTCATGGTCAAGTGCAGGTAAAATGGGATTTAAAGGTTCTAAAAAGAACACTCCCTATGCTGCGCAATTGGCTTCTTCAGACGCTGCTAAAGTTGCAGTGGATGCAGGGGTGAAAAGAGTGGATGTTTATGTGAAAGGTCCTGGTGCCGGTAGAGAAAGTGCTATCCGTGCTTTGGCTCAATCAGGTATTGAAGTAACACAAATTAAGGATGTGACTCCTTTACCACACAATGGTTGCCGTCCTCCAAAGAAGAGAAGAGTTTAATCGGAAGTCGGAAGCCAGAGGTCAGATGTCTGACTTCTTACCTCAGACCTCCGACATCAGACATATTTATAGCATAGCGCTATTCATTTAATCAAAGGGTGCTTCATTAATTTTTACCGCTTTCAACGATGAACGCACCGGTTTCTAAAAAGCGGAAATGAATAAAAAACTATGGCACGTTACAATGGTCCTAAGACCAAAATCTCCCGCATTTTCGGTGAGCCTATTTTAGGCAATGGTAAATGGTTAGGTAAAAATTCTAACCCTCCCGGTCAGCATGGTGCACAACGCAAACGCAAGACCTTAGGAGAATACGCTCTTCAATTGCGCGAAAAGCAAAAAGCTAAATACACTTATGGTGTACTGGAAAAACAATTCCGCAAAACCTTTGAAGAAGCTGCACGCCGTAAAGGTGTTACCGGTGACATTTTGATTAAATTATTGGAAGCCCGTTTGGATAACACAGTGTATCGTATGGGTATTGCTCCTTCTCGTCCGGCTGCACGCCAGTTGGTAAGCCACAAACACGTAACTGTTAATGGCGAGGTTGTAAACGTTCCTTCTTTCCAATTAAAACCTGGTGATATTGTTTCTTTGAAAGACAAATCAAAAGATAACACGTCGGTTACAAGCCATATCCGTGGCCGTAATCCTAAGTTCACATGGGTTGACTGGAATGAAACTGAAATGCAGGGAACTTTCATTACGTATCCTGAAAGAGAAAGCGTTCCGGAAAACATTAAAGAGCAACTGATCGTCGAGTTGTATTCTAAGTAAGACTGTGAGTGGTCAGTAGTGAATGGTGAATATTGCTCACCAGAATTACTGAACGATGCAGTGAGCAAATTGCGTGACGAAGCAGCAATTTGGAAACAACGGAAGATGACGGTAGCAATTAGCTGGTAACAAAAAAATGCTAAGAGATAAAAGGGAAAATGAGATGAAAGAGAATGACTCCTTAACTCTTTTACTCCTTTAAACTCTTAGTTCAAACAAAAACCTTTAAAACTGTCCTTCAAGTTCGGCAAGAATAAGAAGGACAATAAAACCGAAAATTAAAAAAATGGCAATTTTAAATTTTCAGAAGCCCGATAAAATCGTTCTTCAAAAAGCAACTGACTTTGAAGCTCAGTTCGAATTTCGTCCGCTGGAACCCGGTTATGGTGTAACCATCGGAAACGCCTTACGCCGCGTATTGCTTTCTTCTTTGGAAGGTTATGCAATTGTGGGTGTTCGCATTGAAGGAGTGGAGCATGAATTTGCTACCATCAAAGGAGTTTCTGAGGATGTGGTTGAAATCATTTTGAACCTGAA
>JAGIAB010000268.1 GCA_017745135.1 Flavisolibacter sp. | reverse complement strand
GTATTGGTGTGGTGGCGTGGGGTGTTGGCGGAATTGAAGCAGAAGCTGCTATTCTTGGACAGCCTGTTTATTTTATTATGCCGGAAGTTATAGGATTAAAACTAACAGGAAAGCTTTCACCCGGATCTACAGCAACAGATCTGGTATTAACCATTGCAGAAGTTTTAAGAAAGTACGGTGTCGTTGGAAAATTTGTTGAAGTGTTTGGTCCCGGCCTCGATCATCTTTCTGTTCCTGATCGTGCTACCATTGGTAATATGTCTCCCGAGTTCGGCTGCACCATTACCTATTTCCCAATTGATGAAAAAACGTTGGAGTATATGCGTAAAAGCAATCGCTCCCAGGAGCAGATAAAATTGGTGGAGGACTATTGCAAGGCAAATCTGTTGTGGCGAACCGGTGATGAAGACATTAATTATACAGATATTATAGAGTTGGACATTTCTACGGTTGAACCATCGGTAGCCGGACCAAAACGGCCGCAGGATAAAATTTTTCTAAAAAATTTTAAACCAAAATTCATAGAGTTATTACATCAATCCTTTGGACGGAAATATATTGAACAGGAACAGTTAACCCGATGGTATGCAGAAGGCGGAGGACAGCCTGTACAAGAACCTTTACCAATGCCGCCGGAAACCGTGATTGAAGAAAAGCTGATTGATGGTATGAAAACAGTTTGGGTAAATGTTGGGCAGGAAAAATTTATAGTGGCTGATGGAGCCGTTGTTATTGCAGCAATAACCTCCTGTACCAATACATCTAACCCTTTTGTGATGATCGGTGCTGGTTTGGTGGCAAGAAAAGCCCGGCAGCGTGGGTTAGATATTAAGCCCTGGGTAAAACCCTCACTTGCTCCCGGCTCTAAAGTTGTTACCGATTATCTAGAAAAAGCAGACCTGCTCGACGATCTTGAAGCTTTGCAATTTCACCTTGTAGGATTCGGTTGTACTTCCTGCATTGGCAACTCAGGCCCTTTGCCTCCGTATATATCCAAAGCAATTGACGAACATAACCTCGTAGTAGCTTCTGTGCTTTCCGGCAACCGCAATTTTGAAGCAAGAATTCATCCGCAGGTAAAAATGAATTTCCTTATGTCGCCGATGCTTGTTGTGGCTTATGCCATTGCCGGCAGGGTTGACATTGATTTGATCAATGAACCGGTTAGCTACGACCCCAATCAACAACCTGTTTATCTAAAAGACATCTGGCCAACGGATGATGAAATTCATGCGGTGATGAACGAAGTGCTTTCGCCGGAATATTTTGGCAAAAACTATGGGGAAATATTCGAAGGCAATGACATTTGGCAAAAACTGATCGTTCCCGATGATAGGCTGTATGCATGGGATAAAACATCTACTTACATTAAGGAGGCGCCGTTCTTTTATAATATTTCTGATGATGCTCCACCCTTAAACGATATATATAATGCAAGGGCTTTATTGGTATTGGGAGACAGTATCACGACAGATCATATTTCTCCCGCAGGACAGTTCAGTGAAGCCTCTTCAGCGGGTGAATACTTAATTAGTCGTGGTGTTGAAAAAACAAATTTCAATTCCTACGGATCACGAAGAGGAAATGATGAAGTAATGGTACGCGGAACCTTTGCCAATGTGCGAATAAAAAATAAACTGGCGCAAAAAGAAGGTGGCTATACAAACTATTTACCTACCGGCGAAGAAATGACGGTTTATGATGCATCCGTAAAATACAAACAGGCACAAATGCCTTTAATTGTATTGGCCGGAAAGGAATATGGCAGCGGTTCGTCAAGAGACTGGGCTGCGAAAGGTGCTTTTTTGTTGGGTATCAGAGCAATCATTGCAGAAAGTTATGAACGCATTCACCGGAGCAATTTAATAGGCATGGGTGTTTTACCGCTGCAATATGAAAAAGGAGATACAGCAGAAAGCCTGGGCCTCACAGGTAATGAATTATTTACTATAACCGGTATTGCAGAAGATCTCAAACCTTTGAAGCCTGTAAATGTTCTTGCGAAAAAAGAGGATGGATCAGAAATTAATTTCCGGGCCATCGTTCGAATGGATTCTAAAATAGAAATTGAATACTACAGGCATGGAGGAATTTTGCAGTATGTGTTACGTAATTTCCTGGAGAAAGCAAATTAATCGAACATTAATATACCAGCATGGAAAATGAAAATTTTGGTGGATGAGATTACAATGAGTGCGCTAATTACGATTGCACCTGCATGGTTTTATAAAATATGAGAGACGATGCTTACTATATTAGGCGATGTGAAATTTTAGCTGAAGAGGCCGCAGCAAAAGGAGAAGCACCTGTCGGTTCTGTAATTACAAAAGGAGATGAGATTATCAGTGAAGCCATCGAAGCATCAAAAGATAAAAACGATGTCACTTGTCATGCGGAATTAGAAGCCATAAGGCTTGCCGTAAAAAAATTAGGAACAAACGATCTCTCCCATTGTGTTATTTATTCCACTCATGAACCCTGCATCATGTGTTCTTATGCAATCCGGTTTTACAAAATCAAAAAAATAGTATTCCAGCATACAGTAGAATATTTTGGAGGAATCTCTTCCTCAATGCCATTGCTGATGGTTAAAGAAGTACCGCTACATTGGAGTGATGTTCCTGTGATTATTCACCTAAAGAGTATGTAGGATTACACGGGCAAAATAATTGCTGGATTCAAAATAATTAAACAATACAAACCTTGGGAAAGAAATTTAAGATCGGCGATCATGTAACCTGGAATTCAGAAGCCGGCCATGTGTCCGGTACTATTGTGAAAGTGCACAAAAAAGATTTTGACTACAAAGGTTATACACATCATGCCAGCAAAGAAGACCCACAATATGAAATTAAGAGCGATAAAACAGAACACATTGCTGTACATAAGGCCAGGGCACTTTCAAAAAAGGGCTGATTAAAAATCAAACGTGAAAACCATACTCATATTTGTGTCAACACTTGATGGCAAAGTAACAAAATGGGGCGAGCCGCATGTTAGCGCCTGGTCATCTCACCAGGACCAGGATTATTATAAAAATGTATTGAAGGAATCAGGGTTGATTGTTATGGGCAGCAACACCTTCAATGCAGATACTTTTAAACCTTCACCAAATCGCCAGTTAATTATCTTGACACGTCATCATGATAAATATAAAAGTTTGGAAGTTGCCGGGCAGCTTGAATTTACAAATGAATCGCCGCTTGAAATAAGTGCACGGTTTAAAAATAAGTGTCACAAGCAAATGCTTGTAGTCGGAGGACCGCATATTGCCACATCGTTTTTGAAAGAAGAACTGATAGATGAATTATGGCTTACGATTGAACCTAAGATATTTGGAACAGGCGGCAATTTTGCAACGGATGTAAACCTGGATATCAATTTGCGTTTACTGTATTTTGAGAAAGTGAACGAACAGGGCACATTGATCACTAAGTACGCGGTGCTGAAAAAATAATCGATGGAACGTAACCCCGTCTGTCTCTGATTACTCTAATTAGTTTGGTGAAGTCGCCCTAATAAAAATGCAATGCCGGATAAAATTGCAGAGGAACAAAGGTTGAATGAAAATTACACTAATACCAAAAACTGGTTGAAGTGGGGACCTTATTTATCTGAACGGCAATGGGCAACCGTTAGGGAAGATTATAGTGCAGACGGCGACGTTTGGAATTATTGCACGCATGACGCTTCCCGCTCTAAAGCGTATCGCTGGGGCGAAGATGGAATAGCGGGTATCTCTGATCATCTTCAAAAAATATGCTTTGCCCTTGCCTTGTGGAATGGGCAAGATAAAATTTTAAAGGAACGGTTATTCGGCCTTACACCTACGTATGGTAATCATGGGGAAGATGTGAAAGAGTTATATTACTACCTGGATAATACGCCTACCCACTCTTACATGAAGTATTTGTACAAATACCCACAGGCAGCTTTTCCCTACCATGACCTGGAACAAACCAATCAAAAACGAACCAGGGACGATGATGAATATGAGATCGTTGATACCGGTGTGTTTAACGACAACCGCTATTTTGATGTATATGTTGAATACGCAAAAAACGAAGAAGAAGATATTTGCATCCGGATCACGGTGTACAACCGGTCTGCAGATAAGGCATCGATTACTTTATTGCCAACTTTGTGGATGCGTAATCTTTGGTCCTATGGTTTAGCTAAAGAGAAGCCGGTATTTGAACTGATAGATAACGACACCGTTAGTGAAGTAAAGATCACTACTACTACTCACCCCGAAACGTATTCTTTATATTTTCAAAAAGCAACACATATTTTATTTACAGAAAATGAAACCAACACAGAACGTTTGTATAACATTCCTAATAAAAATCCTTTTGTAAAAGATGCTTTTCACGAGGCTGTTTTGAAAAATGATTTTGCATTGTTCGATGCCAAAAAAAGTGGTACGAAATGTTCTCCGGTTTATTTCTTCAATATAGAATCAGGAGATGCTGTTACGATTCAATTGCGTTTAAGCAAACAATCTTTACAGGATCCTTTAAACCATGAATTCGACGAAGTATTTGTCAAGCGAATACAGGAAGCAGATGAGTTTTACAGCCAGCTTATTACATCAGGAAATGAAGATTTAAAAAATATTCAACGGCAGGCACTCGCCGGAATGTTATGGAACAAACAGTTTTATTATTTTGATATCCCCTCCTGGTTAAATGGCGATAAAGATCAGCCGTCTCCGCCTGCACAACGAAAATGGGGCCGAGATAGCGATTGGATGACTTTAAATAATGAAGACATTATTTCTATGCCTGATAAATGGGAGTATCCCTGGTATGCCACATGGGACCTGGCATTTCATTGCATTCCGCTTGCTTCACTAGATGCTCAATTCGCAAAAAACCAGTTAGTGCTTTTATTGAGGGAGTGGTATATGAACCCTTACGGTCAATTGCCCGCTTACGAGTGGTCGTTCAGCGATGTGAATCCACCGGTGCATGCATGGGCATGTATACAGGTTTATAAAATAGATAAAGAGCGGACCGGTATTGGAGACAGTTTGTTCCTGGAAAGAGTTTTTCAAAAGCTGCTGATAAACTTTACCTGGTGGGTTAATCGCAAAGACAGATTTGATAACAATGTTTTTGAAGCCGGTTTTTTGGGATTAGATAATATTGGGTTATTCGACAGGAATAATGTTCCGGGTGGAGGCGTTTTACAGCAGGCCGATGGTACGGCATGGATGGGAATGTATTGCCTGAATATGCTGGAAATAGCGCTGGAACTGGCACAAACCAATAAAGCCTATGAAGATTTGGCTACCAAATTTTTTGAGCATTTCACTTATATCGCCAGTTCATTAAATCAAATCAGCAAAGATTATCCCGGAGCCTGGGATGAAGAGGAAGGTTTTTTTTATGATGTTCTTAAAATGCCTGATGGAAAATTCATTCCTCTTAAAGTTCGTTCACTCGTTGGTCTTACCACCTTGTTTTCAGTTTATGTTATTGATAAAGAATTACTGGAAAAAGTTCCCGAATTTCATCGTCGTTTAAAATGGTTTGTGCGGTACCGGCAAAAAAATAATCAATACCAGGTTATTGAAGATATTGATGAAAAGGAAGGGATACTGCTTTCTTTAGTACCCTTTAAAAGACTAAAAAAGATTTTAGGCGCATTGCTTGATGAAAACGAATTTTTATCACCCTGTGGCATCCGGTCACTTTCTAAAATTCATCAAACACCTTACAAGATCCATCTTGATGGAAAAGAATTTGGCCTCACGTATGAACCCGGTGAATCAAGATCCGACTTATTTGGCGGCAACTCCAACTGGCGCGGGCCTGTTTGGATGCCGATGAATTATCTGATCATTCATGCGCTGGAAAAATATCACAACTATTTTGGGGATGAATTACAAGTTGAGTTGCCTTCTCATTCAGGAAACAACGTCAACCTTAAGATGGTTGCAGATGAACTGCGGAAACGACTAACCGGGATATTTGTGCTAAATCCGGAAGGCAAGCGTGTTTTTAATGGACAACAGGATTTATTCAATAAGGATGAACATATTAAAAACCTCGTTTTGTTTTATGAATGTTTTCATGGCGATAATGGCCGTGGAATCGGGGCCTCGCATCAGACAGGCTGGACCGGATTGATTGCAGAAATAATCGAAAAAAACGTATAAACTGCGGTTTGTAAAAGATAGTACGCACAGTGAATGCCCAGGTTGAAGCACCGTATCTATACTGCTCCATAAAATTCATTTCTTTCCATTGTTGCCACAAACTCTTCTTTAAGGAAGTGTCTTTGCTGCCGGAGTCCTTTTACTCTTTAAAATAAAAAACCCGCCTAAACCTTACTGGTGGCGAGTTTCAAAATTGTAGAGCGGAGAGAGAGGGATTCGAACCCCCGGACCTGTTACAGTCAACGGTTTTCAAGACCGCCGCATTCGACCGCTCTGCCATCTCTCCGGCGCAAATATAGATTCGCAGGTTATACTAACAAAATTGATTTTGCTCTTTATCAAATTATTTGTGCGTTAGCTTTGAAATTCTTTCTCAAAAACAAGATGAAATGATTTACCATCAATTAGGAAAGTCCGATCTGCAGATCAGTAGAATTGGATTTGGATGCATGTCCTTAAAACCGGCCGACCCGCAAAGCGAAAAAATTCTTCACCGGGCAATTGAGTTGGGGATAAATTATTTCGAC
>JAGIAB010000267.1 GCA_017745135.1 Flavisolibacter sp. | reverse complement strand
ATTTACAATACCAACTGAATAGCCTTTTTTTAATAAAGCTTTAGCAGCATTATAAATAGATTCCTTACCGTTTAGTGTGGAGAAATTTGTATCTTTGATCTGTTCCCTTTCTAAAGTCTCTGCCGCTGTCCCCACAGCGGTTTTTTCATCTTTTAACATTGGCTTTTCTTAGATGATGAATATTATTTTCTGTTCTCTAATGCAGCAATAACAGCAGGCCAATTGTACCTTACTGCACTTCCTATTTCAATCCGTGGAATAACTTTCTTTTTTTCGTAGCGAATGATAGTTGGCTCTGTTAGTCTCAACCGCTTCATTAATTCAGGCCGGTCGATAATCTCAATTAGAAGTGAGGGAGTAGTATTTTTCTGTTCAAGTTTTGCATCAATACTATTGATCCTATCAATAATATACTCAAACGGATTTGCTATTGCTTGCATTGTTTAACTGTTTTAAACTGTATGCAAGTTGCAATAAGCTAAATTCAGAATAACTATACTTTCGTTTATCTAAAGTATATACTTTAGTATTATAGGAGATTCTTTTGAATACAATAAGAGAGCAGGATTGCGGTTGTTTTGCAATCGTATTTTTCACGTAAAGTCCTTAGCCTGAGCTTCACTGCTGGTGACGATAAAAAAACCTCTTTTGCTATAGCGTCTTGTGTTTTCCCTTGATGACATAATTTAAGAATCTTTTGATCTAGTTCTGAAAGCTCCCTTGAATTACCATCTGTATAGTTTGATTTTTCATGATTGAGCGAACTTCTTTTATAGCCTTCGAGAAATTTTTTAAGTCGGTATGCGATAGCACCGAGTTCAGTTTTTTGGTAAATATCAAAGTCAATTTCCTTTTCAAAAAAAGCAGGTTCATTAAATTGTTGACTTACGAATCCGTGGTAGTATGCACAGATTGATGCAGAAGGTTTTAGTTGTCCAGTTGAATAAATGTTTTTATGTCTGGTAATTGGAGACATTATTCGATCAATACTATTATAAATAAATTCTTCCTTCTCTTGTTCGTTGGTATAGCTTTCAATTTTTTCTTTTAAAACTTTTTCTTTTTGTAAGTAATCTCTATCTAAAAACAAGCTCAATAAATAGTTACCAATTTTAGAAGCAATTTCATCCGACCAAACATCGATTCCAAACTTATATTCCTTTCCATCAACTTCATAGGTATTGATTCCAAATAAATCATCAAAGCCTGTCAACTCGTAAACATATCTTATCTTTTCATCTATGGTTCCGCATTTTTTAATATTGAGCAAAGCAGCAGGGCGTCTGCTTTTTCAATGGGATGGCCCCCAACCCATTTTATTATACCTACCTTAATTTTCTTTCTTGACAAATCTCCTAACGCATGTTGTTCTATCATCGGTTTCAAAAAATCTTCACTTAATATGTTATCAAAGTAGTTGGGAGGTACTATTTGCGCAGGCTCATCTTTAGATTTATGACTTTTATTTATTTTTTTAGTCTTACCCTGTTGTTTCATACGGCTTTAAGTTTTGGTTTGATGATTTTTGTTTCCCATGCATCACTAATAGCCTGCATTGCGCTTTCATCAGTGATATTCATATAACGGCTGAAGCTCTTGTAATCTTTCCAGCCTCCGGCCTTCATTACTTTTTGAGCAGGTACCCCGGCCTCTAATGATAACGTTGCAAAAGTCTTCCTGCCTGTATGCATACTGATTAAATCACAACGTTCGATCATTTCGGTTTCTGTCTTATTACCGTACTTCCTAACGATTGGCTCTTTTGTAGTAAGGCCTGCCCATCTGCAGAGGGCTTTCAAATACTTATTGCTTTTTTGATTGCTGATAATTGGAAGGGGCCTGCTTTCTTCTGCGTATTTATTAAGGATCGCTTTGGAGAGAGTATTTAAAGAAATCTTTGTTTTATGGCCGGTCTTTTTTGCTGTTATATCAATGACATCACCTTTTATGTGTTCCCACTTCAACTGTGCAAGATCACTATAGCGCAAACCAGTTAAGCAAGAAAATATAAACACATCTCTTACCTGGTCCCATGAAGGCCGTTTGGAAAGATCCAAATTGCGAAGAATCTCAAATTCTTTTTGAGTTAAGGCAATTACTTCCAAATCGTTTTCCCGCTTTATTTTAAAGGCTGTGTATTTATTGGAAACATCGTGGCCATGGGTTCTAGCATAGCTTAGGAATGTCTTTAAGGTGCTTAACTGCTTTGCAACAGTAATATTATTGAGAAGCTTAACCGTCTTCGGCTTTTGGGTTTCTTTGTCCAGTTCGGTTTTAGTTAAGCTGACTAGATAGTTTTGAAACCCCTGGAAGAAGGTGTAATCTATTTTATCAAAGGTTATTTTCTTGCCGGTTTGTTCTTCATATCCCTGCAGATGGCTTTTGAGGGACTTATAAACAGTGAGGCTACCTTTCACCCTGGTTGAACTATGGTTTTCAATATAAGTATCAATGAATGAAAAGAGTTCTTTACTTGAAGACTCTTTTTTTGCTGCAGGTTGCCTGAGTGCGGTAAGTTCATTGATCACCATTTCAACATCGTAAACAATCCCATTAGCTTTAAATTTATCCTCGATCTTTTCAATGTCTCTTTTAAAATCAGTAAGCCTGCCGTTAAGCTTGTTTACTTCAAGTTCTAACAGCTTACCTTTTACTTTTTTCTTCTTTCCATCTTCACCTTCAACAAGCTTGTAATAAACAGCTTGCTGATCTTCCTCGCTCCAATTCTCAGAATAGGTTTTTTCACCGGTGCTGTAGTATTTCCGGTCGCCTTTGATTTGATAAATGATTCTGATAGGAGAGAGGCCGTCTTTGTCGGCTTTTTCCTTGCGAAGTTCGAAACGAATGGTACTCATGTTATTTTGGTTTGCTCCCTAGAAGGGTTCAAAAAAAATTGTCTCTTAAAGATACGGGGGAGCAAATTAGGGAGCAAATTTTGTGATAGCTATGTTTAGTTAAATTTATCCACTGTTAGTAAAATAGCCTGTGGATAAGGCTTTCAGCTTTTGCGACTAAATGCAGATAAAGGCTAAAAGGTGTAGGTTCGAATCCCTCAGTCTCCGCCACCTGTCGCCAAAGCTTTAGCATGGCGACTTTTTATTTATAGGCTTGGTTGGTAGTTCAGTGAGAGTTAAGTCTATTCTTCCTGCATCCATTTCCTGAACAATGGTGCCGTTTCCTGGCTTACAACAATGCAGTGGTTACAATTGGCAAGCGATAAGAAAATTTCAAGCTTTACTTTTTCAAACGTTTTATAGCTTCTTATATACTCTATGTTGAGAAGGTATTTGCGGTTAGCCCTGAAAAAAGTTGCAGGGTCCAGTTCATCTTCTAAGGCAGAAATATTCTTATCGCACAAATATTTCTTTTCATCCTTGTCCACTGCAACAATGATACTATTGTCTCTGTAAATGAAAGCAATATCCACAACCTTCAGCACCACATTTTCGTTGCCTTTACGAACAATGAGTCTTGTTTTTCTCTTTTTCATAGTTGTAGTCAGTTCCATGTCACACCATTTATTTTTCAAGTTATTATTATAACTCTTAAATGCTTTGTCGTAAACTGCTCAATTGATGAACGGATTGAATACTAACAAAATTTAGAATGAATAAACGATGAGCGGAATGATCAGTTAAGATGCTTTGCTAATTTTTGGAATGTTATGACAAACTGAGGCATATTGAATGAAATCAAAACCGGATGGGGATTTACAATAACGGAGCATCTTTATACACCTATCTTCATTTGTGATGGTGAAACTCCATAAAATTTTTTGAATGCCTTGCTGAAAGTAAATACATCCGGGAAGTTACAGTAGAAGGCAATTTCTGAAATGGAATGCTTACTGCCCAGCAATAAATATTTAGCCAGGTGCATTTTTTGTTGAGTGATGTATTGATAGGGCGTTTTTTTATATACCTCTTGGAATCTTCTGAAGAAATGGTATTCCACATGGCACAATGGTCAGCTATTCTTTAATGTGTTTAACCTTTAAGAAATTGGCGTTGATATTGCCATTTATCATAAAAAAAGCAGGCTTCGTTTTGCACAATTAATGCCTTAACGAAGAAAATTCATGTTACAGTAAGAATTCAGTAAGAATTTAAAAGTTTTTGATGATTTTGTTGTCTAAAATTTAAGGCAGACAAGAACTTAAAATAGTTTTCTCATGTGCATGTTCAAGCACATTTCCGGGTCCTGTTTTTACAGGACCTTTTTATTAAGATGCTCTTACCAGTTGTTCATTTGTTCTTTCACAATTCTCTCGGGATCTTCCGGTTTGTGGTGCATCCAGTCCGGATCGTATTTCACAAAAAAAGATAGCCAAAGCACTCTTGAAAAGCGCATGAGCCAGGGCTGAAGAACTCCCAGGAAAACGCAGATAAAAATGATCCAGAATAAAAACCGTTGATCCCGGAACGAGAAACCTATGGTAAGATACCAGATCAAAAAACTTATCACAACAATAACAATGCAAATGAAGTAGCTGATGTAGCCTGTGCCATAGTAAAAGCCAACTTCAATATCAGTAGCTTGTTGACAAACCGGGCACTGGTCATGCATTTCCATATTGCGTTTCATTCGCAGCGATAAGGGATGTTTAAATAGTTTTCCTTCTCTGCATCTTGGACAACGGCAGCTAAATACCGTTGTTAAATATCCTCTGTGCGGATGTTCACTTTCCATGTTCTCTATAAATAATCAAGAAGATTTTCCATTTGCATACTCCTTGAGCCTTTAATTAAAAAAAATGCATTCTCGGGT
>JAGIAB010000266.1:4583-4823 GCA_017745135.1 Flavisolibacter sp. | reverse complement strand
CCTCTTATACCGATTTAATGGCTTCCCAGCGATCGGAAGATGCGCTGATCTTTATTGATGAAGGGTATGAACATTTGACCAGGGATGAATACCTCACCGGAAACGTTGTTGAAAAGCTTGGAGTCGCCCGAAGTATAGCAGCTAAAAATCCTGATTTTGCAGTAAATGTTATCTGCCTTGAAAAGGTCCAGCCCAAGCCAATTCCGATCGTAGATATTTATAGCCCGGTGCATGCCCGCT